>CAJOME010000034.1 GCA_905235585.1 uncultured Lachnospiraceae bacterium
CAGCAGCAATACTGCAAAGCGTACCGCAGGCGCAGGCGGCAGCGGCTCCGTATCGGATAACGGTGACGGTGACAGCACCGGCAGCGATACCATAAGAGACGGCGTGCCGTTTATCGAGGACGCTACAGAGGGCATACTCATAGGCAGGGACAGTACCTCCGGCTGGGAAAGGATAGAAGGCGAGGTAAGCAAGGCTGCACAGCCTTCGCAGGTACATGTGGACATGAACGGCGGCACGGTGGTGCCGGCGGCAGCGCTAAAGGAGTGTCGGGACAGGGATATCACATATTACTTCAGACTTAATGATGATATCACCTGGGCCGTGAACGGACTGTCCTTTACCGCCGATCCCGCGGATACAGACTTCAGAGTGAGGACTGATACGAGGAACATACCCTCCAAGCTCATAAACGAGGTGGCGGATGTATATCCCCATACCAATCTCACGATCGAGCATGACGGTGACTTTGGCTTTACGGCTATCCTCAGCGTAAACATGGGAAAAGAAAACGAGGGAATGTATGCCAACCTCTATTATTTTAATGAGGCGGACAACTCGCTGGAGTTTGTGGACTCCAGAGAGGTCGACGGAAGCGGCAGGGCTTCGTTTGAGTTCCTGCACGCGTCCGACTATACGGTGATCCTGAGGGGCGACGCGCTCACGGACAAATCAGCGGCGGCACTCACAGAGGAAAGCTTCGACTCAGGCGACACCACACCGGGATCATCGGGAGGTCCGGTGAATGTATCGAGGAAGACGGGAAACCTGTGGCTTATAGTAGTATCGATCATCAGCTTCCTGCTCTGCGGACTCATCCTCTTCATGCCGGATAAAAAAAGGAGACGTGGCTACGCAGCGTGATAAAACTGATAATAATACAGAAACAAGGAAGGTTTAGTTAAAATGAGATCAGGAAGAAACGGTTTGGCTGCAATAGGACGCAGAGTGATGTCTGTGATGCTGGTAATGGCGATGATACTTGGCTGCATGGGCATGACCGGATGCGGAAAGAGCAGCGCGAAGGCACTGTCGGAGTACTGGGCGGCTGACTCCGCGCCTGCCGAGAGCCTCAGGAGCTATGTGGCAAAGGTCACCAATGAGAAGGATGCTGAGAATTTCATTCCCATCGAGGATCGTATAGCGGTCTTTGACATGGACGGCACACTTACCTGCGAGACCTTTTATACCTACTTCGATACTATGATGTTTATCAATTACTGTCTTACGGATCATCCCGAAAGAGTGTCGGACGAGCTCAAAGCCGCGGCAGCGGAGATCAGACCGGGATATACCGCTGGCGAGGAGCTGGCAAGGAACTTTGCCAAGGCTTATGCCGGAATGACCATAGAGGAGCTCTATGACTACGCGGTGGAGTTCGGACAGAAAAATACTGACAGCTTTCAGAATATGCGATACATAGACGGCTTTTATCTGCCGATGGTAGAGGTAGTGAAGTATCTCTATGACAATGGCTTCACCATTTACGTCGTGAGCGGCACGGAGCGCACCACTACCAGAGCCATCGTCGCAAACTCTCCCATCAGCGCATACGTATCGCCGGCTCATGTGATCGGCACCGAATTTGAGGTAAAGCAGAGAGGATATGAGGATGTCCCCTCCAACATGGACTACAAGTACGCGGATGGCGATGATCTGGTGTTCACAGGCGGATTCATACAGAAAAATCTGAATGCCAACAAATCCATCTGGATCGAAAGAGAAATAGGGACCCGTCCCGTACTTGCCTTTGGAAACAGCGGCAGTGACACCAGTATGATGAACTATGTGCTGGATGACAGAAATCCCTATCCTTCACAGGCATACATGATTGTTGCGGACGATGATGTACGCGAGTGGGGGACTCAGGACTGGGATGAGAAATCGGCAGCCTATACAGAGCAGGGCTATGTGCCGATCTCCATGAAAAATGATTTCGTAAAGATATATCCCGATACCGTACAGAGGTCTGACGTGCAGTATGTGGAGCAGGAGCTGGAGGACGCTGCCTGATTTTGCAGGCACTTATATGGATGCTTCAATATGAGGATAATCGCGGTAGATGATGAAAAGCTCGCTCTGGAGGGTCTCATGACAGAGATCGCGCTTGCCGCGCCGGAAGCGGAGATAAACGGATTTCGCGGCGGCAAGGCGGCTCTGGAGTACTGCGCACGACTTAAAGAGAGCTCGGATGCAGTAGATGCAGCCTTCCTTGATATCGAGATGCGCGGGATGAGCGGCATGACGCTCGGAGAGAGACTTATCGCGCTATTTCCCGATATCAATCTGATATATACCACCGGATATTCCGAATATGCCGTACAGGCGATAGATATGCGCTGCAGCGGATACGTGCTAAAGCCTGTCACAGCGGACAAGATACGCCATGAGCTGGAGCATCTGAGAAATCCGGTGCCGGATAAGGGTGAGAGCAGGCTCTACGCGAGGACCTTCGGTAAGTTTGAGGTTTATGTGGACGGCAGACCCTTGAAGTTTAAATATCAAAAGACCAAGGAGCTGTTGGCATACCTTATAGACAGGAGGGGAGATCCGGTCTCCATCGCGGATGTGATGTCTGTGCTCTGGGAGGATGACAGCCCGGACAGCTCACATGTCTCATATCTTAAGAATATCAGGACAGATCTGATAAAGACTCTCGAGGAGAGCGGATGCACGGAGTGTATCGTACGCTCCAGAGGAGAGATAGGAGTGGTCACCTCCGCTATAGACTGCGACTACTATGATTATCTGGACAATCAGGGAGTGGAGGGCTCGGACAGGCTCTTCAGGGGAGAGTATATGTCCCAGTACTCATGGGGTGAGTATACTCTCGCGTCCCTGTACGGCAGACAGGAGATATGGGATTGATCTCCGCGCCGGTGTGGATCATATTTATTATATGCGGCACGGTACTTCTCGGAGCAGACATACTGCTCACAGTCATGCTCATAAAGCAGCGCGGAAGAGCAAAGCGTCAGAGGGATGACATCGAGGAAAAGGACACGAGGATAGAGGAGCTGCAGACAAGCATAGCCCTGTCACAGATCAAGCCGCATTTTCTGTACAATTCCCTGAATACCATATATGTGCTGTGCGGCAAGGACCTGAATAAAGGACGTCAGGCAATATCAGACCTGTCGGACTATCTGCGCAGCAATATAGGCTCGATAGACAGCAGACTCCCCATTCCCTTTGAAGAGGAAATGGAGCATGTAAAGAAATACCTCGCTTTGGAGAAGCTGAGATTTCCGGAGGAATTTACCGTGAGTATCGTGACACCGGTGACGGACTTTTCACTCCCGGCGCTTACCATACAGCCGCTGGTCGAAAATGCCGTGCGTCACGGTGTGGTGCAGAGAGGAGAGGGCGGTATCATACTCATCTCTACCCGTGAGACCGATACCCACTACATAGTCTCTATCTCCGATAACGGACCGGGCTTTGATCCTGAGGGAGTGATATCCGACTCCGCGGAGCACATCGGGATAAGAAATGTCAGGGAGAGGCTTGAGAGACTCTCCGGCGGAGAGCTCGAGATACGATCCACGACAGGCTACGGCACCGAGGCTGTCATACGTATCCCGAAGCCGGCAATAGATTAACCTGTGTATGGTGGCCGGATAATATCTGTTTTTGTTTACATAAAAAATCATTAATATCTTGTGCTTTGCTTTCGTAAAGCATCAAAATGTTGTGTCTTTAGTGTGTCCCTTCGAGTGATATGATATGTTACGTTGAGTTTTTATGTCAATATATCGTAATCCAGACGGGGGAGATATGAGCAGCAATCAACTTTATCCATTTGAAAGAAACAGATACTATCCGGGAAAGATGCTTACCAGCGCGGATTTCCAGGCGGAGCAGAATTACCACATCAATAAGGGGCGGTTCCTCAACAACCTGATGTACGGGCGAGGGATCATATGCGGTATGGGTGTATTCAGCCTTGACGATCAGTCCATACTTATTGAGAGCGGAGCGGCCATAGACGGCTCGGGCAGAGATGTGATCATTGATTCCTCGACGGTCAAGAAGCTGTCCGCGATAGAGGGCTTTGACAGTCTTACCGGCGATGTGGCGAGACTTAAGGTCAGGTTTAAGGAGCAGGACGTACACAGCGTATACTCGGTGAATCACAGGGAGGACGACAAGGAGTACGAGTACAACCGCATCTCCGAGGGATATGAGCTGTTCCTTCAGGACAAAAGCGAGCTGGATGAAGGGCTAAGCCTTGATACGGAGTTTCTGACATCGGAGGTGATGTTTAAAAGCGACAATTATACCGGTCAGATCGTGATGCCGTCCATAGTATGTAAGGGCAGGACGGTCAAGATAGTGCTCGAGATAAAAAAGACCGGAGATGAGGATGTGAAGCTTACCTGCAGAGGGATACTGGAGACACCGGTATTTATGACGGCGGATGATGAGCACGAGATAGAGATAGGCGTGGAGGATTTGTTACTGCAAAAGGACGAGGTACTGAGGAAGGAGTACTGGGTCAAGGTCGAGGATACATCCGCCATAGAGAGCGAGCTGATCCTGCGTAGCGGCACGGCAAGGGCATATGAGGATGAGTCCGCGATCAATACCGCGGCACATTTCTCCCTGAGAGTCAGACTCTCGGACGCTTCACCGCTGGAGCTCGTGAGCCGCGAGATAGGAAAGACGAATCTCGAAATGATCGGGGCGCAGCTTCCGGATGATTCCGTTTCTCTTGCCGATATCAGACTCGTACGTACGAGCAGCAGCTATATCATAGACAGCATCACGGAGGAGTCCGTAAAGCGATATGTCATGACTCCTTCACAGGAGCTGATGAGAAACGACTATATATCCTATTACGTCAAGCCCGTGGAGCTGATAAAGCAGAGGGAGAGCAGGGAAGTGACGAGCTCCGCCGCATCCTCTGTAACACGGAGCGAGATGTCCAACATAGCTACGGGCACACTCGAGATCCCGCTGGGTCGCAACGCGAGAGAGGGTGATATCCGCTACTCGGGAGAGATAGCCCATGGTCTGGGTCAGGGCAATGTGTATGTGGATATAGGCTACAGCTTCGTATCTGACGACCCGGAGCTGGGAGCCAATCAGAAAAGCACGATATACGGCAATCCCGACCTCTTCAGCTACAACAACCAGCATCTCGCGGATGTGGAGACAGCGGTCAAGGTGCTTAATGAGAAGGGAAGCTTCGTAGTGGCGGCGCGTCTTTTGAGGAATGTGGAGTATCTGGTGCTCTCATTCCGATGGGTCGCGATCAGATTCCCGTCGGGTGACGATATCGAGCTCGCCGAGGACTACTATGACAAGAGCATATCCGTGGATACGCCTACTGTCATCATGGGAACCAGAGAGAGCCATTTCTTCGGCGTCAGATTTAACAACATGAAGAATGTGAGCGTGACCTATGAGCTGACGGCTCCGGGCAGCGGAGAGATCAGCTCCGACGGTATATATACCGCTCCTACCAAGGAGGGAGTATATGAGATACGCATTTACTGTACGGATATGCCTGTCATATGTACATACGCGTACGCTATCGTAAGGAAAAAGATGATAGACGATCCGGTACAGGATGTACCGCAGACTGAGGACAAGGGATGACCTTTCAGTCCCGTGATACGAGCTATATAGTGGTCTCCACTGTATTCAAGGGAGCGGTAAACGACTGCTATATCGCAAGACCTCAGGGAGGCGGTGACGGCAGGGACTTTACGCTCGTCGTCATAAATGACCATGAGACCGTAAAGACGCTGATGGAGATAGAGAGCGGTCAACGCGGAGGCATAGACAGATCCTCTTTCGAGGGAGTGCTTGTCGACTCTTTCACCAGCGGCAATTCGTATATACTTGTATTTGCATACAGGCAGGAGAGGCCTCTGGACAGCTTTTTCGTGGGAGAGGCATATACACTGCATCGCTGTGAAAATATATGCACGAACCTGATGCTTACCTGCATCTCATGCGGACTGCCGTATCCCATGCTCTATCTGATACTCGAGCAGGGACTGATCAATCTCGCGAGGGATGACAGCATTTATCTGAGCTACAGCATGGATCTCAAGGATCTGGACAGAGCCAAGGGAGAGCGGGAATGCGCGGTAAAGTGCGCGGATGTCATGCTCTCCGTGCTGGAGACCAAGTCCGATGAGAAGAATATCAGCTATGAGCTGCTCTCCAAGAAGTCGGCGAACAACAGCTACAGCCGCTTCACCGAGCTGTACCGCGACCTGATGATAGCGTCGGCTCCGGTGCAGAAGCGCAGCATACTCGTCAGGATAAAGAGCTTTTTTCACAGAAACGCGGACTTGCTCTTCGGGATTTTATTTTGGATATCTCTGATACTCGCTATAGTGGCGCTGATACTCCTCTTTACCCATCTGGTGTGGGGTGATGTGCCTTTTTTAAGGATATTTTTTAACAGCTTTAAGAACATCGGAACGGAGTCATTGCTGCAATGAATATGAAAATCCGTATTATAGCCTGCTTATGTGTACTGAGCGTATTGATATCGTTTTTCCTGCTGGCAGAGGCTGTAGATGATATAGCCCACCAGCCCGAGTACACGGAGTTTAACGAAGGGATCGCTGCCACCACGGGTGTGTATCACATCGAGAACTGGAACGGCAAGGGCAGGATATACCTCATAAACAACAAAGGCGATGTGCTTGCCATGACCAATACAGGTATCGTCGGCATGGATATGATAGAAACCATCGAGGTGGCAAACGACAGCCTTTACGCTGTCAGCTCCTCCATGTACGGAGACGAGGATGCTACCTACAGCTTATTCAGGATCTCTGTCTATGATCCATATCTCAGGCTTATTTCAGTCACAGATCCTTTTGTGCTTGATACGGATGAAGAGGTGACGAGCATAGATGTCATTGGATATGACATGTACATCTCTACTGTGGGGATAAACGGCGATACGGTCAATGTATATGAGTTTTCCGGGGATCTTCTTAAGGGTGCAAATGAGGGAAGCGTGAGATATGACGGCAGGGAGGTATATCCGGAGGAATATCTGCAAAGCCTCGAACATCCGGTGTCTGTGATCTACAGGGAGAGTGACGGACTGCAGTTTTATGACGATGCCTATTACGACGGCAGCGACATAGTGTTACTTAATGATTCGGATCAGCGTACAGGCAGGTTCGCTCCCGATCTTCGCGTGAAATACGCGGTCGACAATATACACTTCAATATAGCCCAGCAGATCTCGCTGTATTCCAATTATATCGTGTGGTGGGCCGGAGGACTCATTATCTGGTTCATACTGGTGGGGATCGTATATGTCCTGCTCCGCAGGAGAAACAGAAGCCTTTATATATTTGTCACCACCGAGATCATCTATCTTATCATACTGGCATCGGCGATCATATTTTTGTGGCGGCAGTACAAGGTCACGGCGGAAAGGCACGATGTCCGCTACAGTGAGCTTGTCATGCGGCAGGAGCTTGATTATTTCCCGCCTCTCAGCGATTCGGATTATAAGAGTAAGGATTACTACGACAGCGCAAGGTACAAGTCTGATGTCATGGATCTCAGAAAGTTCGCGACCAGTGGATACAACAAGAATATCTTTTATGACGTATTCATCATGAATAAGCAGACCGGAATGATAATGCTGGATGCCTGGGGGCACTCAAGAGAAAGTGCTTCGTTGGTGTATGGCAGCGCGCTGGACGATCTGCAGCAGCAGGTGAGAAGGACAAACATCGCCAGCTCCAAGACTTTCAGGCTCAATGGCTACGATATGATAGCTGTCGGTATACCTGATAAGGATCTGGGCTCCGACTATATGCTGGTCACGATAGGCATACCTGATCCAAGCAATACGGGACTGTGGAATGACGGACGTTCGCTGCTCCTTTTGTTTTTGGCCGTCTTTGTCGCAGGCAGCCTGCTTATCGCGTTTATTTTCTACATGCTCTCCCTCGACATCAGGAACTTTGAGCATGCTATAAGAGATGTTGCTCTGGGGCGCACCAGAGTAGATGTACCCGAGACTCCGGCTCAGGATATCAGGTCTATGTGGAACTCCCTGTCGGAGATCGGCAAAAGGATGGAGGAGATAAGCTACGACAAGTTCAGGATATTTGAGGCTTACTACAGATTTGCGCCAAAGAATGTGGAGAAGCTGATAGGCAAGGACTCGATCTTTGATGTAAGTAACGGAGATACCGCTTCTGTGGAAGGCACTCTGATGCTGCTTACGACCCGGGATGACCGTGTGAAGGAAAAGAAGATAAAGAGTGTGGCCAATATCATGTCCTACATGAGCCAGTTTGAAGAGGAGCAGGAGGGCATACTCGTATCACAGGACAGCGCGTTGTCCATGCTGCGTTTCTTCTTCCTTAAGGACTTCATACAGACTGTAGCCAGAGCCACACAGTTCCTGCACAGAAATGCGTCGGACACGGAGTCGCAGTTTGTGTCAGGCTTTCTTTACAGTGATTCCTTCATATACGGAGTAGCGGGAATAAAGTCACAGAGCCTGTGCTTTATCACCTCGGTACATTCCAAGGAGATAGAAGACTACGCGTTCTGGTTTGCGGATATGAGGATACCTCTCGTCGTCACGGATAGTGTGGTAAAGAGAGAGGACGCGGGACAGACCAGATATATAGGCTTCATCATCCTCTCATCGGATGGAAGAAGAGTGGATCTGTATGAGGTAATAGATGCCGAGTCGGCACGTCTCAGGCAGCTGAAGCTGACGACCAGGGAAAAGTTTGAGCAGACACTTGAGCTGTTTTATTCGAAGGAGTATTACCTCGCGAGAAACCAGTTCTCCGAGATATTGAAGGAGTGCCCCGAGGACGAGCTCGCCAGATGGTACCTGTTTGAAAGTGAGAGGTACCTGAACGGTGAGGCAGAAGGAACCGCGACGGGGGAGCTTAGGATAGGCTGATAGGCTGATGGGCAACAATTTATTCAGTGTACTGATTAGCACAATTAAATCAAGATTTGCGGCGATAATGTCAAAGCTGAGGCTCTGGCTCAGCTGGAACTATGTCAGGACGCGGATCATCGGCGGCATCAGGGACTTCTTCTACAAGCTCCTTGATGTAAAGCCCAAGCACAAGAATGACTACTTCTCCGTCTTCGGATGGATGGTGAGCAAGAAGCTTGCTTATGCCGGGATCATAATAGTTGGCGTGCTCAGTCTCTGGTACATAGGAGCGACCTCAAAGATATTTGACAAGCTCACCGCGAACGGCGGTATGCGCACTTATTCCTACAACTCTGTCCTCCTGAGACTGGCAAAGGACAAGGTGCGCATCAAGGCAGAGTCCGGCTATGTGGCATATGAGGGAGAGGTGAGCAAGGGATACGTCACGGGAGAGGGCTCATTATATTCGCCCGACAATGTGCTGCTGTACAGCGGGAGCTTCCTTAAGAACCGCTATGAGGGTGAGGGAAGCCAGTACTATAAGAGCGGCGCGCTGCAGTACACAGGTAATTTTCATGACAACCTCTATGAGGGAGAGGGCAAGCTGTACAGAGAGGACGGCACCGAAGAGTACGAGGGCGGCTTTTTCTCGGGCATGAAGGAGGGTCACGGCAAGCTGATAGACAGCGGCAACAACATGATATACGAGGGAAGCTTCGCATCGGATGAGATCGTGTACAGTGAGCTTTTAGGCAAGAGCGCGGACGAGATAAGAAGTATGTATTTCGGTAAGCAGGTGCTGTACGAGGAGAGTGAGGATCTCGGATCTGACTCGGTAGTGCATCTGAAGGATATAAACGCTCTCTATCTGTCACAGAGCGACGGTTCGGCGTCAGATGACTCCGGCAAGGCCACACAGGTCGTGGTACTGAAGAATAGCTTCAGATCCGGGATGAATGAGGCATATGATATAGAGGAGCTCAAGCAGATGCTCGGCAAGCCGATATATGAGGGCAATTCGGCAGTGATACTGCCCGAGGCCATAGCCATAAACGTGCTGAATGACAACAGGAGGACGATAAACGGAAGGGTCGATATGGATGTCACGGAGATATACAGCGACGACATAGTGGTAAACAGTATTGCCACAGACTATCCGGTATACGTATATACATTTAAGAGAGGTTCTCTCGTCTATTCTTTCGTATGCAAAGAGAGGGGAGGAGCATTTCAGTTTTACGAGATAATGGACGGCGGAGATACGGACAGTGATTCGGACAAGTCAGCTTAGGAAAGGTAAAGTGGATACGTGTCTTGTGACAGCTGCCATGCTTGCGGCTGTGCTTTGCTTTTCGGCAGTTTATATGCCTGATACCTGCTACGCGGCAGATAAGGTCATGACGCTTGGCACGGCAAGGGCACTCGCGCTCGAGCACAGCTCGACCTATGAGTCCGCCCAGATGGGTGTGGAATCAAAGCAGGCGTCAAGAGAGTCTGCGCTAAAGGCTATTAAGCTTAAGCAGAAGAATATGTCTACCTTCAGGTGGAGTCCGCTCTTAAACTTCAAGTTTCCTACAAAGCCGGATTTCAGCGAAGCCTCGGAGTTTCAGTTTAAGCCGGTGCAGCTTGCTTCCGACATAGATGTGGCACAGCACAAGGTGCAGGATACGGTATTTTCGACGAATGAGCAGGTGAGCAATCTCTATGTGGATATCGTTACGCTGCAGCAGACCCTTGCCTTTAATGAGCAGAGACTTGAGACACTAAATGAAGGGATAGCCCACAACAGGTCAAGAGTAAAGCTTGGCGAGGCGACTCAGGCGGATGTGGATCGCCAGCAGAAAAAGGCGGATACCCTGAGCAGTACTATAGCCGCAAACCGGAGGTCGCTGGAGGCGAACCTTAAAAAGATGTCTTCGCTGACAGGAGTGGATGTGACCACGGGATACACCTTTGAGACTCCGTATGTGGAGGCGAGGATAAACAGGTCGTCTCTTCCGGGACTCATAGACTATACCGAGGACAGGGATGAAACCTACTATGAGGCATGTGCCGCGGCGACGACGGCAAAGGCGGAGCTTAATACCAATTACGGGCTGATGAACTCCAAGTACGGCTCTGACATGAAGCTGATATCAAGCTATGTGAACTCGGCGCTTAACGGACAGGGCATAAGCGCCCGGGCGTTTAAGAATGATTACAAGAAGTTTGTGGATAAGATAGACAGCTACTGGCAGGGTAAGAAGAGGATATTCCTCTTTATCAAGATACCGAGGGAGTGGCTCAAGGGAGATCTCGACGGCACGAGATATATAGAGGACGATCCCTATACGCTCTACCAGAACGCTCTTGACTACGTACAGGCGAGAAAGGATGAGCAGGCGGCAAAGCAGGAGCTTGATCAGCAGGTCGAGGATTCCTTCAACAACTATATCTCCATCAGGAGCTCATATGAGCAGAGCCTGAAGGATCTCGAAAAGGCAGAGCAGGACATGAAGAAATATGCCGTAAAGAACCGCATGGGCTACATGACCCTGGAGGAGTATGAGGATGAGCAGGCATCATATGAGGATCTGCAGAACGCCCTCTTTGAGACCATGAAGCTCTATACGACGACACTTTATTCATTTGACAGACTCACCTGCGGGGGTGTAAGCGCTCTTCTTTCGGGCACGGATCTCGATATGCAGACCGCGGTAGTGGGAGAAAGCTATGTGAGCAAGGATGAAAAGGAAGCGAAATATTTTATCAAGCCCATAATGCAGAGAGAGCTCTTTGAACTCAGTATATACATACCCGAGGACTTTCCCGCGGAGATCACGGACTTTGAGCTGTGGTGCGACAATATACAGGTAGGAGAGCGCACTCCAAAGGACAGCTCCCTCCGACACCTCTCGCTCACAAAAGACAAGATAGATCAGGTAAAGATAAGGCTGTACAACGGCAGTGAATTTGTAGATGACTGTGTCATAGATCCAAATGAGGAGACAGGCACGCTAAACATCACTACCGCGATGAATATCAACAAGGACGAGACAGGAGTCATAGGTACCTATGCATCCGTCTTCAGCGATGTGACAGGACTGCTTACGCTTACCTTTACCCCTCTTGAGAGCGAGGGTATAAAGTACTACAGGGTGCTCGCGTCAGACGGCACTCCCATGGGTGACGGCAAGATAAGGGAAATAAACCGCAGCTTTACGCATCTGGGGCTTGTAGGCGGAGATCTGAGTGAGCTTAAGCTCGAGTTTTACGACGAATCGCAGAGTCTCAAATACACCGGATATCTCGATCCGGCAAACGGAAAGATGAGAAAGAATGTGCAGGATGCCGCCGACGCGGCGGCATAAGGACGATAACACAGGATGCAGCAGAGGGTATAAATGCGCAAAGGATCAGCAGGAGACAAAAGACAGATTCATAACAAAAGAGTGCTGCAGATCGCCGTGATATGCGTCATAGCGGCAGGCATCGCCATGCTTGTAAAGAGCAGGGCACTCGCGCTCTTTAACGAAGAAGAGGCAATGACCTACGCAGAGTACTCGGCGACACATACGATAGAGGATTCCACGCTTTTTGTGGGTACCTATCTGATAAACATCAACGCGACGATAACCGATGAGCTCTATCAGAAGGCACTGGACTCCGCCAGCGAGTCCAATCAGACCTCGATCTACTACAAGTCGGAGCTTGCTGACGGACAGTGGTTTGACGTGACGGACTCGGAGACTCTCACGGATATCATGAACTCCGCGATAGCCATACCGGAGAGTGAGCTGGCGGATCTGTATGTGCAGTATTACATCGGATCGGACGGAGTGATGATCAGCGTGCTGGAGGGTGACGAGGTCAATCCGTTTGATATCCCCGATCCCTACAACCTGTCGAAGCTGAAGGAGCTGGAGCCTCTGTGGCTGCAGTATACGAGCTCGTCCGCCGCGGATGAGATAAACCAGGAGGATTACCTGAAGAATAAGAACTCAGACAATACCGGCAATCTCAGGACGGATGTCTATACCTATCAGCTGCTCTCTACCTTCTTCGCGATGAACCTAAGGGATGAGGAGACTGACAGATATGATGCCGATATGGCAAGGCTGTATGAGGCATATAAGAGCTACAAGGCATCAGAGCAGGAGGATGAGGCGCAGATCATATACAGCCTGATGGCCAAGGTAGACGCGTCAAGACGGGCTGTCGTGATGGACAAGCTCGCGGTGATGGAGATCAACGCCCTTGACGTGCTGAATGATCTGGCAGGCGGAAAGTACTATACGGTATCCGGAGATTTCCTGAATCCCGATACGGCATCGGAGCGGGATGACGGTGAGAGCGTCAACGGATCTGACACGGACTTTAACAATATCTCCGACGATCCCGACTATATAGTGGAGCTCAAGGAGTCGGTGGAGCATGAGTTTGATGAAGATGACGACGATGATGATGAATGGTGGGGAGTCCTGCAGGACAGCTACCGCAGGGATCTCGACAACCCTTCGTCAAACGGCGCGCCGTACAAGGCTGACAGTGCTCTCACGGATGCGATAGGAGACAGTATACAGAACTGCAATCAGAGCTACAGCACATATCAGGCACAGGCTCTGAGTGATGACGAGAGCGTGCTGGGACACGCGGAGTACGAATACTCCGTGCAGGTCATAGAGCAGACCAGCGCCGCCGGAGCGGGCGGACCCGTCAATTATCTCAGGGATGTGCTGAATATCAAAAACAACATGATCAAAAACGCGGACAGCGAGAGGAATCTGCTGGACAGCTCACTGCTTGATATAGCGGAGGGAAACTTCGAGGAGGCAGTCACCTCCGGTGAGCCTCCGGGATATAGGACAATGCTTGAGTCCGGGGCGGGTGCGTCAGCCGCGGAGACTATCCTCGAGGAGGAGTTTAATGAGGCGGAGAGTAAAAGGAACGAGCTGGAATTTCTGATAGACGCGTACAGGCAGAGGGAGGAGGCCGCTACGGCTCTGACCTATGTAAACGGCTGCATCACCTGGTCAGAGGAGCTGCACGACGGAGTAACAGAGGATGCCTTTAGGGTAAAGGCAGACGGCTCCATAGACAGCCATATCAAATGGCTCAAGGATCTCGCGACTCAGATAAAGAACTCCGACGACAGCCTGAAGACAGATCTGGACAGGCTCAATGACAAGAAGAAGGAGCTGCAGAGGAAGAGAGATCAGGCTCTGGATGACAACGATCTCGCCGGAGCAAAGGCTTACGACAAGATGATAGAGGCTGTGGACGCAGACATAGCCGAGGAAGAGAAGAATACAGGCAAGAGCTCGGAGGATGATCTTGCGGATAATATACTGAGCGACGCGCTCGCGAAGCTCGCGGACGATCCCGGCGCTGATGTGTCATCCGCTATGGATGCACTGGCCGGTATGGGCAACAGCGACGCGGCAGACAAGCTCTCCGACAGAGCGGAGGATGCCTCCGGCAAGTCAGGGAGCGGCTCAGGCGGCTCGGGTGCAGGGAGCGGCTCAGGTGCAGGCAGCGGCATGAGTGAGGCAGATATACTCGCGGCTATTGAGAGCATGTTTGGCAAGTCTCCTGAGAATATGAGCGCGGATGAGCTTGCGATAGTGACAGCCGGGGTATCAAGGTTTGCGAGGACCGGCAACAAAGCGGCGGAGGGTCTTGCGTCGGGATGGGCGGAGCTGATGCGCTCCAAGGACAGCAAGTATCTGTACAACCAGTATGATGCCAAGACTCCGAAGTATGTAAGTCTCAGGACTATAGGGCTGGTGAGCTCCTTCAGATACTATTACGACGATACGAGACAGACAGCGACTCTCACATCGGGAGTAAGGGCATATATCTTTGAGAACGGAAGAGACAGTCTGGACAGAGGAGGAGCGGACGAAAAGCTCAAGTACGCGACTGTGCTGCAGAGGTATCCCTATATCTCCGAGGAGGACGCGGCGGATCTCTTTGACTGTCACGCGGAGTATGTGGTGCAGTCGAAGTACGCGGTATGCCTTACCGGCTCCATGGAGGGCAGGGTAAAGGAGCTGCTGGATGCGCTGACAGGCTGATGAAGTATACGGTGTGGCAGGGCTCGAGGTGAGACATATAGCTTTTGGTGCAGAGTTAGCGCGTATCAAAAAATATATGCAGGCCATAGAGCTGCCGGAGGATATAGAACAAAGGATCACAGGAGAGGTAACAGATGGCAGATTATCCTATTATAGCGGACGTAAGTGCATATATCGTGAGGACACTCAGGGAGAAGATGTGCCCGGAGCCGATACCCTCACCCAATAATATCGAGATCTCATCCCCTTTATCACAGGATGTGGACTATATAGTGGGCCTGTACCTCTATGATGTCGTAGAGGACGTACAGGTGACGACCCCCCGTCTCGTAGAGCGGGGCAGGGCCGAGCTTCAAAAGCCGCCCAGACCATATGCTTTATATTATATGGTCTTTATAAACGGCTCCTCCCAGATGGGACTAAAGGCGCCGGATATACAAAAGATCATCGGAAAGGTGGCGCAGATAGTGAATGACAACAATTCAGTGCGTCCCGATGAACTGCAGTCATGGCTTACCACCCAGGAGCCTCCGATCACACTGTCTCAGGCGAAGATAAGTCTGGAGGAAAAGGTAAGGGTGTGGCAGGCTATCAACAAACCATATCAGATAAGCCTGTTCTATAAGGTCAAGCGGCGATGTAATAGAAACGCCGAGAGTCGTGGATGCGAGCTTTTCACTGCATGTACCTGAGGAAGAATAATTCGTTCTAAGAAAGGAGGGAAAAATAATGGCAGCTTCCGTATTCGGTTCAAAACTGGATCTTTTGGTACGGCTTACAGATACGACTACGGGAGCAGTGGTAACTGAAAGAAACATTGTTTTCAAGAGAGACGGCATGCCTGTCAGACCGGAGCCAAGAGATCCGGGCACTTATATATTTATCAATACCGGCAGAGAAGATTTTCTCATGCAGATAGAAGTATTCGGGTATGAGGTATATGAGACACGGGTACGTTATGAAGAGCTGGACGTTAGGACTCCGGAATGCGACGTGTTCCTGATGCCATCTGAGAGCATGTCGAGGGGGGAAAAGGTGCTTAGTTTCTCGGGTACTCTTCCTTTTCTTAAAAGTATCGAGGCAGTATGTCTTGATAGACCGGTCTGCTTTGCAAAGGAGTTTAACGCGAAGACTAAAGAGCTTACGGCTTTTGTAAATGCCGGAGGCAGGGTGAGTCTGAGCGACAGATACTACGGAATGCTCAAAGCGGACAAACAAAGCTATGAAAAAATAGAGGTGGAGGCATCAGTCACACCTCAGTCTGTCAGGCTCAAGGAAGTGATCGGGGAAGAGGAGATCTCAAATCAGCCGGTGATGCGGGTGGTATTCGGCAGTGTAGGTGAGGACGGAGAGTATCTTTTGAGGGTACGCGACTTCGGACAGAACCTCAGATACCTGGTGCGTTACGAGCTTGAGGATGAGGTCAGATTTTCAGAGGTTGACTTTACAGGCTTAAAGGAAGGAACGATATGAGTCTGCTTGCGGAAGTAGGAGCAAATCTCATGTGTACTATGGGCACGACACCGGCACCGCTTAAGGTCTCGTCACAGAGTAAGGTGCTCGCGGAGGGCAAACCCGCGGCTACCATACAGGATGCGGCGGCAATGACCAATGTGGGACCGTTTGGTATGTGTACTTCCCTTGCCAATCCGGCAGTTGCTTCCGCGACCGCCGCGGCTATGGGGGTGCTCACACCGCAGCCGTGTACTCCG
The DNA here is from genome assembly GCA_905235585.1 of uncultured Lachnospiraceae bacterium. Taxonomy (GTDB): domain Bacteria; phylum Bacillota; class Clostridia; order Lachnospirales; family Lachnospiraceae; genus NK4A144. The sequence goes on from CAJOME010000034.1 coordinate 16,666, forward strand.
ATGCCGGCAGGCATCTGGATACCGACCAAGCCCAAGGTGCTCATAGACGGCAAGCCCTGCCTCACGCAGGACTGCAAGATGATGTGCGCTTATGCAGGCTCGATAAGTATCACACTTCCGGGACAGACAAAGGTAAACGCAAATTAGATTGAGAAAGGAAAGATATTAAGATGGCAGAATATTTTTCACCTGGAGTATACGTGGAGGAATATGATAATTCCCCGCGGAGTATAGAAGGAGTAGGGACAAGCACAGCAGGCTTTATCGGTCTGGCTGAAAAGGGACCCGTCATAGGCGCGCCCGTATTTGTACCCAACTTCAAGAGTTTCACACAGCAGTTTGGCGGATTCTTAAGCGAATTCGCATACGGTGAGTACAGATTTCTTGCAAACAGCGTAGAGCAGTTCTTCGCAAACGGAGGCACAAGGTGCTTTGTAATGAGAGTTGCTCCGCGTGATGCCAAGGCATCATCGGCAGAAAAGGGAATACTTACCGTTACTGCAAAGAACCCGGGCGCATGGGGCGACAAGGTACAGATCACACTGAATACCGTAAAGAAACAGAAGCTCCAGCTGCTCGAAAAGACAGAGACCGGCTATAAGGCAAAGAGCACGGACGGCTTTAGAGAGGGTGACATAGTAGAGTTTGAGGGCACCTACACCACTATCAAGACGATAATGGACAGGACTGTGACCTTTACGGACGATATCCCCGATGAGGCTGTGGACGATGCCATCATTCCGAAGGCATTGCTTTATCTCGTGACCTTTGACCTGGCAGTACGTTACGGTGACGAGGCGGAGAGGTATCAGGATCTTTCATTCAATATCGCGTCGCCTAAGTACATCGGATCAAAGCTTGCAGGCAGCGAGCTCATAGATGTAAACGTAAAGCCCATGGAAAAAGCCGGCAATCCTGTGGAGGAGATCCTGGGCGAGGGAGTCGAGAGCGGAGCTTTCTTCCTTGAGGGAGGTTCGGACGGCTCTGTGTCCAAGGTGAACGCGGGCACCTTTATCGGCGAGGACGGCGGCCCCGGCAAGCGCACCGGACTGCAGTCATTCATCGAGAACAACAACGTGAGTATGCTGGCAGTACCCGGCATCACGATGCCTGAGGTGATCGTATCACTCGTAGGACACTGTGAGAACCTGAAGAGCCGCTTCGCTGTCATAGACATGCCCGCAGATATGTACAAGACTTCGGATCTGATAGGATACAGAGGAATGATAGATTCGACCTACGCGGCAATGTATCATCCCTGGATAGAAGTATATGACAGGTCTTCCAACAAGTCTGATTACATACCGCCTTCAGGTGCGGTGATGGGTATCTATTCCAGAACCGACCAGACGAGGGGTGTGCACAAGGCACCGGCCAACGAAGTGGTCTTCTGCACGGGTCTTAAGACAAATTACACCAAGGACGAGCAGGACATGCTCAACCCCGAAGGTATCAACCTTATCCGGGCACTCCCCGGTCAGGGCATACGTGTATGGGGAGCTCGTACGGCTTCGTCCAACGCAGCATTTAAGTATGTCAATGTGCGCAGGCTCTTCATCTATGTAGAGGAGAGCATCAAGGCGAATACCAACTGGGTTGTGTTTGAGCCTAATGACGCGACACTTTGGCAGAGAGTGGAGCTGTCCATTTCAAGCTTCCTTGACGGTCTGTGGAGAAACGGGATGCTCGCCGGAGATTCACCGGCTACGAGCTATTTCGTAGAGATCGGTACTTCTACAATGTCGAAGGATGATATCAACAACGGCCGACTGATATGCAATATAGGCATAGCACCTTCTAAACCTGCTGAGTTCGTGATCTTCCGCGTCACGCAGTTTACCGCGGAAGCCGGCGGCGGTGAGGAGTGATAAAAAAAGAAAGGAAGATGACAGATTATGGCAGCTAATACTTATGATAACGGAAAAGGTTCATACTATCCGTTGACCAAGATGAACTTCCTCGTCACCGTATCGCAGATAGCCGGAACAGCGGCTTTCAGTGAGGTGTCGGGAGTCGAGAGCTCGGTGGATGTCATCGAGTTCAGGCAGGGTAACTCCGGATCGCTTGCGCCCGTGAAGATACCGGGACTTGTAAAGCACGGCAATGTGACGCTCAAGATGGGATACATCATAGAGAGCGCGTTCAAGACCTGGATACAGGAGTGCGTGAGTGAGACAAGGGGACAGATGCCCAGATACGATGTGACCATAGAGCTCATCGATATCAATCCGGGAGCACCCCAGCAGACAGTTACCTCGCCTTCGGGTACGAGGACCTGGACACTGACCAACGCATGGGTGGCAAAGTACAATGCGCCCGACCTTGACGCTAAAAACTCGGATGTGGCCATCGAGAGCGTCGAGCTTGCATACGAGGAACTGGTAATACCTAACTAAGTTGCTCATTAAAACAGCATATGCTTTGAGGGTACATGAGTGACGACTCATGTGCCCCACAAGGCAGATGCCGTACTTACACAGTACATAAAGGCTCGAAGTCCTGCATATGTTTTTTGTGAGCCTAAGCTTGCCCGTCATTGCACTTGAAAGTGCTATACAGTCAGGAACATCGGCACACGGATGTGCCGATGAGGCGATTACTCGCATGGATGCGAATAATCGCCGGTTCCGTAAGGCAGGTTAAGCATAAATGCACTTTCTTAGTGCAATCGGCGCAAGGTTACAGTGAAACAAAAAATATATGCAGGACATAGAGCCATATAAACACTTTTTTAGACAGTAAACTAAACGAGGATCAGGAGGAAATATGGAAACGGTATATGAATTCACGTTACCCAAGGGATACATGGACAACGCGGGAGAGCTGCACAAGAGAGGAAAGATGAGGCTCGCGACTGCGGGAGATGAGATCTCGGCCACGAGAGATCCGAGAGTATTGCAGAACCCATCATATCTCACCATAGTGATCTTAAGCAGGGTCATCACGGAGATCGAGGGTGTAGACGCTATCACGGCGACACTCATAGAGAAGCTTTTTACCGCTGATCTTGCGTATCTTCAGGATATGTACCAGAGGATCAACGACATAGAGCCGCCTACACTCACGGCGGTATGCCCGGACTGCGGCAAGAGCTTTGAGGTGCCGCTAAATTTTACCGGGGAGGGATGAGGCTTTACCCCGAGGAGGATCTCTATAAGGAGATGGCCTTCATCTCATACTACTTCCACTGGAGTGAAAACGATGTGCTGGGACTCGAGCACAGGCAGAGGCGGAAATGGTGCAGTGAGATATCGGGGATAAATAAAGAGCTCAGTCCCTCCAGGGAGAAGAAAGAAAAGAGCATCACGGAATGGAACCCCTCGGGACCGACATTCGGATGAGACAGGAGTAAAGGATGGCAGGTGGAAATTACGACAGATCACAAAAGAAATCACAGTTAAACCCGGCAGTAAGCTATGCGTTCTCGCTGCAGGTAGAGGCTGCCTTTTTCCTGCCTCTGCGGTCTGTGAGAGTCTTTACCAAGGAAAATGAGTTTGACTACTATCAGGAGGGCGGACTCAACGACTATGTACATATGCTGAGGAAGCCGATATCAAAGCCCTTTACCTTTCAGGTGGAAAGGTATGTGGGAGTAGATGCAGGCTTCCTTGATATGAACTCACTCTTTATAGATCCGCTTGCTCTGGGCACGGATCTCGTCCTGCCCCTGGTGCTGTATGTGAGCCGTTCTCCGACAGGCAAATGGTATCAAAACTTCACCGAGCCTAAAAATATAGCCAGAGCCTATGTGTTTACCGGCTGTACCGTGACCTCCAAGGAATACGGCGAGCTCAATGCCGAGCAGAGCAAGCTGCTCACTGAGACTACCACCATAGCCTACAGAGAGCTCTTTACGATGAATCAGCTAGATCCCTCCTGGGAAAAAGGAGATGTATGGCAGATTGATGCCGATAAGTATGAGGGCACCGGAGAGGCGCATGACGCGAACCGTACAAAGCATAACGCGACCAAGAAGGAAATGATAGCGAAAGCCGAGGATGACAGGTGGCAGATAGATGAGGATGACTTCGCCGGCAATCGGAAATACCACACTGATGAACGGGCACGTAAAAATGACGATAAAGCTGCGTCATCATATCATGGAAGACGCAATAAGTGGGCCTATCCCGGAGCATTTGATGATGATCTGAGTACGGATCATGATCTTAACAGGAGTAAGAACGATCCGAAGTCGAAGGGCGAGGAAGACGGCAAGAGCAAGATGTGGCAGATCGACAAGGATGTGTTTGACGGCAACAAGCAGTACCACACCGATGAGAGAGGCAGAAAGAACGATCCG
>CAJOME010000035.1 GCA_905235585.1 uncultured Lachnospiraceae bacterium
TTTTGAACCGCAAGCAGCATGGATGCTGCTTTGCGGTGACCCGTTACTTATACTAAAACCTAAAAGGCACTTTGTTACTGACATAGAAGCGAGATAACTACGAGCAACAAACTATATGCAAGCCGTAGAGCCGCAGCAACAAACTGCTGGTTGAGAGCATCTGCAAGCCATAGAGCCGCAGCAATGTAAACAGGAATGAAAGAAACCATAAAGATAACCGACAATTCAAAACAGATCATAATATCCCTCCTCGGCGCAATCGCCATCACCGTGATCATCGGCGTATGGGGAGCCATAGGAAGCCTCGACCGTCTGGCACAGGATACAATCTATCAGCAGCCCAAGGCACTCGACGGAGAGATCATAGTATTCGGCATAGACGAAAAAGCTCTTGCAGAGCTCGGACCGTACAACACATGGGACAGGACAGTGATGGCCTCCGCTCTTGAGGCACTGTCAAGAGATCCGGCGAATAAGCCCGCAGTCACGGCTATAGATACACTCTATACCGGAGAGAGCTATCCGGAGGCCGATAAGAGACTCGCCGACGCAGCCGAAAAGCTCGGTAATGTAGTCACGGCTTCATTTGCGAATGTCGGTACTGCTGCAGTCGAGGATGCAGACGGTCGTATGCACTACGAGCATAACGCGGTATTTGATCACGTGGAGCCCTATGCTGCCCTGCGTGATGTGACGGTACAGGGGCATATCAATGCAATGGTGGATACCGACGGGATACTGCGGCATGCACTTCTTTATATAGAGCCGGACGGAGATAGAGTATATTCCATGGCCTATACCGTGGCAGGGATGTATGCCGGACAAAACGGTATGGAGATAACGGAACCGGAGACTAAAAACGGCTATTATTACGTGCCCTTTTCCGCCATGCCCGGGGGTTACTATGACGGATACTCGCTGGCGGATCTCATAAACGGCGAGATAGCTCCGGATGAGTATGCAGGCAAGGTCGTATTCATCGGACCCTATGCAGTAGGACTGCAGGATGCCTACTTTACTCCGATAGACAGGTCAGAGCAGATGTACGGCGTCGAGTATCAGGCCAATGTCGTACAGGCTGTACTGGAGGGCAACTATAAAAAGGAGCCGGGCAATATGCCCCAGATACTGCTTTTATTCCTTGTCTCGGCAGCGGCATTTCTTGTATTCCAAAGGACGGATCTGAAGATATCATCAGCGGTAGCGGCATGTATCATACTGGCAGGGCTCGCCGGAGGCTATGCCGCCTATAACGCAGGATATGTGCTGCATCTCTTATGGATACCCGCAGGGGTATTCGTGCTCTATCTTGCCTCGATAGCGATGCGCTATGTGCGCTCCGTAGTGGAGAAGCAGAGAGTGACGAGGACATTTGAGAGATACGTCGCGCCTGAGATCGTGAGAGAGATATTGAAGGAAGGCACCGACAATCTTTCTCTCGGAGGAAAGCTGTGCGATATAGCCGTGCTCTTCGTGGATGTGAGAGGATTTACCACCATGTCGGAGAGACTCTCACCGGAGCAGGTAGTGTATATCCTAAACAGATATCTTACGATGGCAAGCGAATGTGTGGAGAAGAATAAGGGTACTCTTGATAAGTTTGTGGGTGATGCCATGATGGCCTTTTGGGGCGCTCCGCTCCCACAGGAGGACGCGGTATACAACGCAGTGAAGACGGCATGGGATATAGTAGAGGGAGCCGCCCGCGTATCTGACGAGCTGAAGGATGAGACAGGTGAAGAGCTGCGCGTGGGCGTGGGTGTACACTACGGACCTGCAGTCGTGGGAAATATGGGCGCGGAGAGGCACATGGACTATACAGCCATAGGAGATACAGTAAATACCGCGGCACGTCTTGAAGCAAACGCTCCGGGAGGAGAGGTCTATATCAGCAGGAGTGTGGCAGATGCCCTAAAGGATCGCATCAGCTGTACCTCTCTGGGAGGCACGGTACGTCTTAAGGGCAAGGCAGAGGGCTTTGAGGTACTGAAGCTCGACTCCATCAGCTGACATCTTCAATATTCCATTTGTAATAACTTACAAGTATGATGCAACAAAAAAAGACTTTAAGGAAAGGTTTAGTTGGCAACCGATGCGAATGCCTAGTGAAAAGGCCTATGTAGAATATGGGTTTAGGCGTGATATACCTATGTACTCTGACGAATGCCTGCCTTTTTTTGATGGCTGTAGGGAGGAGATAAATGGTGGCGGATGATTTTACGCGTAGCGCAAACTATGAAAATAGCTATTACGGAACCGGCAATTTAAAAATACATTTTTTATTACTTGACAAAAGCAAGAAAACAAATGAATATATTCATATAGAATATTTTTAGACAGAATAGTCAGGGGGTTCATATGGATTTTGTTGCTTATTTGCTTAATATGCGTATTACGGGTATTAAATGCATAGAAAAGGAAATCAGAATAGATTTTTACGGAAAGAATATAGATAAGGATTTTAATCCGGAGAAATATAGGATTAAGGGAATCTATGGGGAAAATGGTTCCGGCAAATCAGCTATTGTTGCAGCTGTTGATATTGTCAGAAGATTTATTTTTGAAGAGAATTATTTGAGAGATATACAACAACAGTCATTGCTTAACGAGCTAATTAATAAAAAAAATAAAGAGTTTGTCTTCTGTTGTGAGTTTATCACAAATATAGAATCGCGTTTGATATTTGAATATGAACTTAGACTTCGATTTGAAGATAGTAGTGAGGAAATATATGTAGCATTTGAATCATTAAAGTATAAGGAGAATAGTTCAAAGAATAAACAGAAAACGTTATTTATATGTGAAAATGGTGATTTCACAGAATTAATCGTAAATGAAGAAATGAAACAGTTGATCGAAGATAAGACAAGGAATTTGTTGCTTAAGCAGTCGGCTCTTTTTTCGATTTTTTCCATTCAAAGTGACAACAATGATAAAAAAAATATTTTCATGCATTATGTTTATGCAACTATATTCTTTTTAATGTTAAGAACGCATTTTGATAGGGAAGATAGGCATAAGGATTATTTAAAAAAGAAAACTCCTATGGAAAAAAAAATTAAGGAGTTGTTAATGGAAACCAATACCGGCGACAGCAGGGTGCCAATTGATTCATACAAACAGTATGAAGAAGGAATTAAGAGACTTGAAAAGTTTGTCAGATTATTTAAGCCAAATCTTAAAAAGATAGATATAGAAAGGAAGGAGAACAAAGGATTCTATGAGTGCGAATTGCTCATGGATTATGGTGAATACAGGGTAAGTAAGGAATTTGAGAGTACGGGGATAAAAAAGATTATGGACCTGTATAACGTATTTGAGCTTGCAAACTTAGGAAGTATTGTATTTATTGATGAACTGGATTCAAACATCAATGATATTTACTTGTGTAGAATACTTGAGTATTTCAAGTATTATGGTAAAGGGCAGGTGTGCTTTACATCGCATAATACAGATCCTATGAATGTTCTTAAAGATAATAATAAGTCTATAGACTTCATATCCAAAGATCATAGAATTGTACCTTGGGTAAAGAATGGACATTATTCACCGGATAGTTCATATAAAAACGGGATGATCATGGGCTTGCCATTCAATATTGACGCAACTGACTTTATCGGCATTTTCGGGAGGGAAGGTTAATGGCAATACAGATAATACTTGTCATGGAAGCCGATGAGCAATCCCGCTCGGATTACATTTACATAAGCAGCATATTGGATTTATGGTATGATTTTCGCGTGCGTAGTGATATAAAGATTTCCCGTGTATTTATGGACGGAAAGGGAAACTATAACAAAAAGAAGATAGTAAAAAAGATTGACAGAGCTATTAAAGAATACAGAAATGGTGATTCACACGTTGTATATTGCTTTGATACGGACAAGTTTGATAGCAATCCTGATGACTTAAGGGTTTTACAGGAAGAACAGAAATACTGTGATGAGAATGGGTATGATTTTGTATGGTTCTGTCATGACATTGAAGAGGTATTTCTGGGGGCATCAGTTTCAAAAAACAAAAAGACGGATAAAGCTAAAGAATACATTGTTAACAACGGAGTTAATAAACTTGATAAAGGTGATTTTATAGCGGAAACAATTTCAAAGAAACGTAGTAATCTGGTAAAGGTACTCGAGAAGTATTTGGTGAAAAATAATTAGAGCAACTAACATCTTTTTTATTGAGCCGAAATGTACACATTTAAGTAGTAAAGCTCTTGTAATGCGTCTTTTTCTTTTGCCTGAAAGTACAACGTCTTTTAAGAATTTTGACAAAAGTGTAGAATTCTACAAAAAAGGAGATTATGTGATTAAAAGAAATAAGTATCTTAATTAGGCAATTCTATAAGAAAAACTAATGAGGTTGATTTTTTTGCAACAAAAGGGATCAAACAATATTACATACAGGTTTGTACTGATATTTCAAACCCGGAAACCCGGAAACCAGGACAAGAGAAATCAGACCATACCTGCTTTTGAATGATGAGATTACCAAAGTTGTGGTAATTAATAAACCGGTAAAAGAAAGCCTTGATGAAAATGGGTTTACAATTATTGGAATAACGGAGTTTCTGCTAAACCATATATAGCGAAATTTATGGCGCTGAATACCCCGACAATTCGTAAGGGGACATCTATAGCACTCTTGTCATTGAAAATCAAAGGATAATGATATAAACTGATTTAATGCACTAAAGCGGTGACGCATCAGAGCGTACCGTCATAGTGCATTATTATCACAGAAAAGGGGTACGGGCAATGCCTATCACGAAGATACTTGAAAAGAACGCGAAGGAATACGGAAATGAGGTGGCTCTTGTAGAGCTGAATCCGGCACTCAAGGATATGAGACGTATGACATGGAAGGAGTACGAGCTGATCCAGCCTGAGCCGGATGAGCCATACAGGAGAGAGATCACATGGCAGATATTTGATGAGAAGGCCAACAGATTTGCCAATCTCCTGCTGGAGAGAGGGATACAAAAAGGCGATAAGGTAGGCATACTGCTCATGAACTGCCTGGAATGGCTGCCCATATACTTCGGTGTGCTGAAGACTGGCGCGCTGGCCGTACCGCTCAACTTCAGATATGCACCCGATGAGATAGAATACTGCGTAAATCTTGCCGAGGTGGATATCCTTGTATTCGGTCCTGAGTTCATAGGCCGTGTGGAGGAGATAGCTGACAGGATATCGGAGCACAGACTGCTCTTTTATGTGGGAGAGAGCTGCCCGACCTTTGCGGAGAGCTACAATACGCTGACAGCGGACTGTGCCTCGGTCGCGCCTGACATAGAGCTGACGGATGACGACTACGCGGCGATATATTTCTCAAGCGGCACAACCGGCTTTCCCAAGGCAATACTTCATAAGCACAGATCACTCATGCATTCTGCCGCTGTAGAGCAGAAGCACCACGGACAGACTCACGACGATGTATTCTTATGCATACCTCCCCTCTACCATACCGGCGCCAAGATGCACTGGTTCGGCTCGCTCATATCGGGCGGCAAGGCGGTGCTCTTAAAGGGAACCAAGCCGGAGTTCGTACTTGATGCGGTATCAAGGGAGAAATGCACGATAGTGTGGCTGCTCGTGCCGTGGGCACAGGATATACTCGACGCTTTGGACAGAGGCGATATAAAGAAGGAGGATTATGAGCTCACACAGTGGAGGCTCATGCATATAGGGGCTCAGCCCGTACCGAGGTCGCTCATCAGGCACTGGAGGGATTACTTCCCCGAGCATCAGTATGATACAAACTACGGTCTTTCTGAGTCAATAGGACCCGGCTGCGTGCATCTGGGTGTAGAGAATATAGATCATGTCGGTGCCATCGGAGTGCCCGGATATGGCTGGGAGTGCAAGATAGTGGATGAAGAGAGACAGATCGTAGCCCGGGGCGAGGTAGGAGAGCTCGCGGTAAGAGGCCCCGGAGTCATGACCTGCTACTACCATGACGAAAAGGCTACAGCCGAGGTCATGGATGATGAAGGCTGGCTCTACACCGGAGATATGGCGAAGCAGGACGAGGAGGGCTTTTATTATCTCGTGGACAGGAAGAAGGACGTCATCATTTCCGGCGGTGAGAATATATATCCCGTGCAGATCGAGGACTTCCTGCACGGCTATGATCCCGTGGATGATGTCGCTGTCATAGGGCTTGCTGACAAGAGGCTCGGAGAGATATCCGCAGCGATCATAAAGATAAAGCAGGGCTATACCTGCACTGAGGAACAGGTGCAGGAGTTCTGTAAAAAGCTGCCAAAATACAAGAGACCCAGACAGATAATATTTGCCGATGTGCCGAGAAACGCGACGGGTAAGATAGAAAAGCCGAAGCTGCGCGAGATCTACGGAGCCATGAACCTTGTCGCAAGGGAAAATGACGGATGATCTCCGGCTCACGGATATACGAAGGGTGCCTGCCTTGATATGACGATCAGTATATGCCTTATCGTAAAAAATGAAGAAGCGGTACTTAAGAGATGCTTGGATTCACTAAGATGCATAGCCGATGAATATGTGATAGTGGATACAGGCTCTTCTGATGCTACAAAGGAGATCGCGGCGGAATATACGGACAGGATATATGACTTTGAATGGCGCGATGACTTTGCGGCAGCGAGAAACTTTGCCTTTTCAAAGTGCAGCTGCGACTATATCTATTCCGCTGACGCCGACGAGGTGCTCGATGACAGAGCCGGGCAGGAATTCGTAAAGCTAAAGACTGTCCTTGACGGATCTGTAGATATAGTGCAGTTTATCTATACCAATCAGCTGGAATACAATACCACATACAATTTTGACAGAGAGCTGAGGCCAAAGCTTTATAAAAGGCTGCGCACCTTCATATGGGAGGGCGAGGTTCATGAGCAGGTAAGGCTTGAGCCCGTGATATTTGATTCGGAGATCGAGATCATACACAAGCCGACCTCGCTGCATTCGGGGAGAGATTTTGACATCTTCCTAAAGCTCATTGACCGTAAGGGAGAGCTGGAGCCGAGGCTGATGGATATGTATACGAGGGAGCTTGCGGTATCGGGTGGGGACAGCGATTTCGTAAAGGCTCTTGAGTATTTCAAAAAGAGCTTTGAGCATGAGAGCGACACCGACAGGATGAAGAACGAGCTCTATGTGATCATGAGGGGAGCAAGGGTATCCGGGGACAGGGATACCTTCATGAAATACGCTTTAAGGACTCTCGCGCTCGGAGATATCACATCGGAGACGGCTTTTGAGCTGGGTGAGTATTACAGGCTTGAGGGAGACAGGACCGAGGCCGATATGTGGTATTACAATGCAGCGCATGAGACCGAACCGGCGCTTGACCACAGATATCACGATGAATACCTAGCAGAGTATCTGCGTAAAAAGTGAGGCAAGGATGCCGAGCGCCGGAATTTATGATATAATCCTTTAGTTAGACTATCGTACAGAACATCAGGAGGATATATGCGTACATATCTGGTGACCGGCGGAGCCGGCTTCATAGGCTCCAATTTTGTGCATTATATGTTCCGCAGATACGGGGACGATATCAGGATCATAAATGTGGATGCACTGACCTATGCGGGCAATCTTGAGAATCTCAGAGCCGTGGAGAATAAAAGCGGCTATACCTTTATAAAGGCGGATATAAGGGATAAAGAGGCAATAGACAGGATATTTGCCGACAATGACGTGGATGTGGTAGTGCATTTCGCGGCAGAGAGCCATGTGGACAGATCCATAAGAAATCCCGAGGTGTTTGTGGAGACCAATGTGCTGGGAACCGCGGTAATGCTGAATGCCGCAAAGACCTCATGGGAGAATGAAGACGGTACATATAAGGCAGGAAAGAAATTCCTGCACGTATCCACCGACGAGGTATACGGCTCACTCAGCGATCCAAAGGATTATTTCTATGAGACCACCCCCTACGATCCGCATTCGCCGTACTCGGCAAGCAAGGCCTCGGCGGATCTGCTCGTAAAGGCATATGTGGATACCTATCATTTCCCTGCCAACATCACAAACTGTTCAAATAACTACGGACCCTATCAGTTCCCGGAAAAGCTCATACCGCTTGTCATCAACAATGCCCTGTCGGGCAGGAAGCTCCCGGTATACGGCGACGGTAAAAATGTGCGTGACTGGCTCTATGTGGATGATCACTGCAAGGGCATAGACATGGTCATAGAAAAGGGCGTGACCGGTGAGAAATACAATATCGGCGGTCATAATGAAAGAGAAAACATACAGATCATAAAGACTATCATCGCGACACTTAAGGAGATACTTCCCGATGATGATCCGAGGAAAAAGAACGTGTCCGAGGATCTCATCACCTTTGTGGAGGACAGAAAGGGTCATGACAGGAGATATGCCATAGCTCCCGACAAGATACATAAGGAGCTCGGATGGCTGCCGGATACGAAGTTTGAAGACGGCATAAGGCTGACGGTGAAGTGGTATATGGATAATACGGACTGGATGCAAAACGTCACATCGGGCGACTATCAGGCATATTACAAAAGGATGTACGAGGCATAGATAAGATGAAGGGTATCATACTCGCCGGAGGCTCCGGCACAAGACTATATCCGCTCACCAAAGCAACCAGCAAGCAGATGATGCCGGTATATGACAAGCCGATGATCTACTATCCCCTGTCCACCCTGATGCTGGCGGGAATAAGGGAGGTACTGATCATTTCCACACCGAGAGATCTGCCCAGCTTCAGGGAGCTCTTTGGCGACGGCTCACAGCTGGGGCTTGCGCTTTCCTATGCCGAGCAGCCTGAGCCCAGAGGTCTTGCGGAGGCCTTTATCATCGGAGCGGACTTCATCGGAAATGATAATGTGGCTATGGTGCTGGGAGATAATATCTTCTACGGTCAGAGCTTTTCGAAGACGCTTAAGGTGGCTTCGGAGAGAAAGAAGGGAGCCACGATCTTCGGATACTATGTAAAAGATCCCACACAGTACGGAGTGGTAGAGATTGACAGTGAGGGCAGAGCGGTCTCCATAGAGGAAAAGCCAGCTAAGCCCAGGAGCAATTATGCCGTGCCGGGTCTTTATTTTTATGACAATAATGTAGTGGAGATAGCAAGGAAGGTAAAGCCCTCCGCCAGGGGTGAGATAGAGATCACATCCGTGAACAATGAGTATCTTAAAAGGGGAGATCTCTACGTAGAGACTCTGGGACGCGGATTCGCATGGCTTGATACCGGATCGCATGACAGCCTGCTGGACGCGGCAAACTTTGTCGCCACCTTCCAGAAGAGGCAGGGACTGTATATCTCATGCATAGAGGAGATCGCCTTTAAGAGAGGATATATCGACAGAGATCAGCTTTTAAGGCTGGCTGAGCCCTTAAGCAAAACGGCTTACGGACTTTATCTTCAGGATATAGCGGACGGGCTGTGATATCAGGATGAGACGCAGGGCTTCACGTCTGTGGCTCATACCCGCAGTCATCATAGGCTTTAACTGTCTGGGCTTCATACTCATTCTGACCCTCGGGATTGGAAAAGCAGAGAAGGAAAGGGCAGCTGTGTCGGCAGATACAGTGTCGGAAGACGGCGCGGATATGGCAGATGCCGGACTCGACGAATCATTTTATGAAGAGGATATCCCGGAAGAGGATATTTACGCATACAGCAGCGGATATGTACTGCTGCTTACGTCGAGTGAGTCCGATCTGCAGATACAGATACTGAAGGACGACGGCAGTCCGGCATCGGGTATCAGATGGGAGGCTGACGTATCGGACGACTCCGGGGACTATGAGTTTAAGGCATATGACGAGGATGAGGACGGGATCATCTATGTCGGAGAGATCGAAGCGGGTGACTACAGCGTAGAGGTCTTTGACGGTATAGGGATCACAGAGACATCAGGTATCAGCGTAAAGCCCAAGATAAGATATACGGCATCATCCGGCATCAGGAGCATAGTGATGCAGGAGTCGCAGATAAATGCGGCAGTCGAGGATACGGCACTTACCTCCGAGGATAAAAAGGAGGAGAGCGGCTTCAGCGGCATAGAGCTGCCTGCAGGGACTCTCGGCATAGATGTATCAAAATACAATAAAAACATAGACTGGGAGAGAGTAAAGGCCGCAGGTGTGGAATTTGCTATAATAAGAGCCGGATACAGAGGGTCGAGTACCGGAGTGCTCGTAGAGGATCCCTACTTCAGGCAGAACCTTGTGGGAGCCAAAGAGGCCGGGGTAAAGATCGGTGTGTATTTCTTCACTCAGGCAGTGAATGAAGCCGAGGCAAGGGAAGAAGCCGGGGCAGTGGCCTCTCTTGTAGATGTGAGGGATCTGTCGCTCCCCGTCTTTTTAGATGTAGAGAGCTCCGGGAATGCGCACGGCGGAAGAGCCGACGGTCTTGATACAGATACAAGAACCGCGGTGGTCAAGGCCTTTTGTGAGGCGGCAGAAGACCTCGGATATGATGCCGGAGTATATGCGAACAAGACCTGGATGACGAAGTATATCAATATGGAGGAGCTCGCGCCGTATACCAAGTGGCTCGCCCAGTACAATACCGCGGGACCGACCTATACAGGGGATTACAGTATATGGCAGTACACCTCGAGCGGTACGGTGGACGGCATACAGGGACGTGTGGATCTCGATATCATGCTTTGAGTCGCATGCTGTCAGGTGAGCGTGAGCAGGCAAGCATTTGGTCCAGTTCTTTAATATATGCCATACGAGGCATAGCTGCTGCAGGAAAAACATACAACAGAGAGGATTTACATGGGAAAGATTACAGTCGAAACGTGTGATATAGAGGGTGTGAAGCTCATCACCCCGCAGGTGTTCGGAGATGAGCGCGGTTACTTCATGGAGACATATAATCATAATGATTTCAGGGAGGCCGGCATACCTGAGGTATTCGTGCAGGACAACCAGAGCTCAAGCACAAAGGGTGTGCTCAGAGGACTGCACTTTCAGATAGACCATCCGCAGGACAAGCTTGTCAGAGTGGTAAGAGGAGAGGTGTTTGATGTCGCCGTGGATCTGCGCGTCGACTCTCCTACCTTCGGCAAATGGATCGGAGCAGTGCTTTCGGAAGAGAATAAGAAGCAGTTTTTCATACCAAAGAACTTTGCGCACGGTTTTCTTGTCCTGTCCGATACAGCAGAGTTTTGCTATAAATGTACGGACTTTTATCATCCTGGAGATGAGGGCGGACTGCCTTATAACGATCCGGATATAGGAGTGGAATGGCCTGTTCCGGCAGGTCTTACGCTCAATATAAACGACAGGGACAGAAGCTGGCCGGGATTTGGCGAGTATAAGGCTTCCCGTGGAATTCGGTAAATGGAAAAAAAGAAGAAGACAATCCTTATCGTTGCAGCAGCTGCCGTGATATGGTCGCTCTATATCATATTTCATCACAATCCTCTGGCGGAGCCTGAGCAGGAGCTGATAAAGAAATGCATCTCGGTGGTGATACTCTGGGGGGCTTTTATCATCTTCACCAGATTTTATGACTGGATCGTACTGCTGCCGCAGGAGCTGTTTGCCAACCGGAAGCTCATATGGAAGCTCGCGAAAAATGATTTCAGATCAAAGTACGCAGGCTCGTATATGGGTATAGTTTGGATATTCCTGCAGCCCGTCGTAACGGTGCTTGTGTATTGGTTTGTCTTTGCCATGGGAGGCAGGACTCCGATATCTGACACACAGGACTATCCTTTTGTACTGTGGCTCATAGTCGGGATAGTGCCATGGTTCTTCTTCTCCGATGCATGGGGACAGGGGACGAGCGCGCTCCTTTCCTACCAGTTCCTCGTCAAAAAGGTGGTATTTAAGATAAGCATCCTTCCCATCATCAAGATAATATCAGTTTTTTTCATTCATGTATTTCTGGTAGCGGTCACGATAGTGATACTGATATTGAACGGCATCTATCCCAACGTATACTGGATTCAGATCCTGTACTTTTCGGCATGCGCATTCCTTTTTGTGCTCGGGATATCCTATATCACGTGCTCGGTAGTGGTCTTCTTCAGGGATCTCGGGCAGATCATAGGCATACTCCTGCAGGTGGGAGTCTGGATCACGCCGATCATGTGGGATATCAACAATCTGTCCAGACCGTGGCAGATGGTCTTTAAGCTCAATCCCGTATTTTACATCGTGGACGGCTACAGGATGTCGCTTTTGGATCATATGTGGTTTTTTGAGCATTTTTATTCGACGGTGTATTTCTGGATATTCACGGTGGCGGCTTTTCTTTTCGGAGCGGTGGTGTTTAGAAGGCTGAAGGTACATTTCGCGGACATTTTGTAGGTATATGGAAGAGACGATAATAAAGGTCGAGCATCTCGACAAGATGTACAAGCTATATAACAGACAGCGCGACCGTATGCGTGATGCGCTGGGACTGGGTGGCAGGAAAAAGCTCTATAAGGAGCACTATGCCCTTAAGGATGTGTCGCTTGAGGTCAGGAGGGGAGAGACCGTCGGTATCATAGGTACCAACGGCTCCGGCAAATCAACGATACTGAAGATAATCACAGGCGTACTCTCGCCGACTGCGGGCAATATCGAGATAAACGGCAGGATATCCGCGCTCCTGGAGCTGGGAGCCGGGTTTAACATGGAGTTTACCGGGATAGAGAATGTATATCTTAACGGCACCATGAACGGCTTTTCCGAGGAGGAGATAGACGCAAAGCTGCAGGATATACTGAACTTCGCGGATATCGGAGAGTTTGTCAATCAGCAGGTGAAGACCTACTCATCCGGTATGTTCGTGCGTCTTGCCTTTGCGCTTGCGATAAACATCGATCCCGAGATACTCGTCGTGGATGAGGCACTATCAGTCGGAGACGTCTTTTTCCAGAATAAGTGCTATCACAAATTTGAAGAGTTTAAGAAGCAGGGCAAGACCATACTCTTTGTATCGCATGATCTTTCTTCCATAAGCAAATACTGTGACCGGGTCATACTGCTCGACCATGGGACGAAGCTGGCGGAGGGCAGACCCAAGGAGATCATCGACATGTATAAGAAGGTGCTGGTGAATCAGACGACCTCCGCGATGTCGGGATCGGAGCAGGTGGGAGAGGACGGAGTGCTGAAGGGCTCCTTTAACAGAAACGTGGTAGACGGTCTGTGGAAATCCCACATGATGCTCAATCCCTCCAATGATACCTATGGCAGCGGGCTTGCGGAGATAGAGGATTTTTGTCTTATTGATAATGCCGGCAATATGACAAATACGATAATAAAGGGCGATACATATTCGGTAAAGGTAAAGACAAGGTTTCACGCGGATATCTCCGAGCCGATCATTGCTTATTCACTGAAAAACCGCATGGGAGTCGAGATCACGGGAACCAATACCATGTTTGAAAAGCTCTCCACAGGCGAATGTCATGACGGAGATGAGATAGTCGCGACATTTACACAGGATATGATGCTGCAGGGCGGAGACTATCTCGTGTCATTCGGTCTGGTGGGATACAGGGAGGGCAACTTTACCGTGTATCACAGGCTGTATGATATATTTAATATACAGGTTATTTCTTCAAAGGATACCGTTGGTTATTATGATATGGATTCCGAGGTGCAATTAGTAAAGAATGGAAAAGAGATCTGAAGCAATAGGAAAGATAAATATAGACCTCAGCTATTACAGCGGAGACGATGTCTACAGTGAGGGAGAGGTGGAGGACGATCTGCTCGCCATAGTGCGTGACGAGCCCGCCAGACGCTATAATGAGATAATAGGCAGGAGGCATACCTGGAACGCGCTGTATCATTTGTCCGATGTGCGCGGAAATATCGTTGATTTCCTGCCTATCCAGAGCAGGCATAAGGTGCTGGAGATCGGAGCCGGCTGCGGTGCCGTGACCGGTACACTCTCCGGCAAGGCCGCGCATGTGACCTGTGTGGAGCTGTCCTATAAAAGGAGTCTGATAAACGCTTACAGGAACAGAGAAAGAGAAAATGTAGATATAATAGTCGGTAACTTCGAGGATATAGAGCCTGAGCTGACAGAAGAGTATGATTATATATTTCTTATCGGAGTGCTCGAATACGCGGGCTCCTATATCACGAGGAAAGAGGATGCGGCAGATCCGTATCTTTCAATGCTGAAGAGACTGACGGGACATCTGGCCCAGGGCGGAGAGATCGTAGTGGGCATAGAGAATAAATACGGGATGAAGTATATCTCTGGCTGCAGGGAGGATCATACCGGCAGATTCTATGACGGCATAGAGGGCTATATCGGCACGGACAGCGTCAGGACATTCTCAAAGAACGGACTCATGAAGCTGGCAAAGAGCGCGGGGCTTAGGACGGTGTTTTATTATCCGTACCCCGACTACAAGCTGCCCTCTGTCATTTTCTCGGATGACAGACTGCCGCATCAGGGCGAGCTTACTGACAATATCAGAAACTATGATGCGTCGAGATTTGTCGCGTTTGATGAAGCAAAGGCGTTTGATGAGGCGATAAGGGAGGGAATATTCCCGGAGGTATCAAACTCATTTCTCGTGCTGATGTCTAAGGAAGACAGGATAGAGAGCTTTGACATGAAGCGCACGCTGTATTCGAGACATTCGGACAACAGAGATCCCGGGTATCAGATACGCACGGATATACTTGTCGACGGATATCACAGGAAGTATGTGATGAAGTATCCGAAGACATCAGCCGCGCAGTCCCACCTCCTTAAGATGTACGATACATCGGTCAGGCTGACGGAGGAACTCAGGGACTCGCCGGTAAGAGTGAACAAGGCAAAGCTTTTTACCGTCGGCGGAGATTTCGCGGGAGTAGAGTTTGAGTATCTCGAGGGCAGGACTTTAGAGGATGTTCTTATTGATTATATAAGGAGCGGCAGGAAGGAAGACGCGCTTAAGGTAGTAGCACAGTTTGCGGCGTTTATCAGAGCGAAGAGACCTGCGGATCTGGATCTTATCTTTTCGAATATCATGATCACTCCCGACGGTGCATGGAATATCACGGATTATGAGTGGATAGAGGAGGGAGCCGATCCCGAGTTTATCATCTACAGATCGTTATACTATTTTATCGAAGAGAACAGGGATCTGATCCCGGGAGAGGAGCTGTATGAGGCGGCGAGGCTGGATACAAGGAGACTCTCCGACCTAAGGGACGATGAGCTGGCACTTCAGCACAGGATATGCGGAGAGCATATTTCCCTGAAGAAGATGTATGACATCTTCGGAAAAGGGGGAGTGACGCTCGGCAGGGCTCTGAATGGGTTTGCGCCGCTTTTGAGGCCGGAGCATGCGGGAGTGTACTTTGATACCGGAAGCGGATTTTCGGAGGATAACCTGCAGCATTATGAGGCGCAGGTGGGAGATGATATGAGGATATCCTTCGATATACCTCTCCCTGCCGGTGTGAGAGCCATAAGGGTCGATCCTGTGGAGACAGCCTGTATGGTGAGGCTGATCTCTGCGACTGTCCCCGAAGCGACCGTAAACGGTCATGTGTGCGGCAGGACGGTGATCTTTGAAACAGAGGATCCGCAGTTCTTATTTACGATACCCTCAGGTACTGAGGTGTTTCATATAGAATATACCCTCCAGATGATAGACAGGGAGATGTTTGATGATATCGGGCAGAAGCTCACGGACTATGAGACTGCTCCGAAGGGATTCCTGAAAAAGCAGCGTCCGGAGAAGAAGGAATATGACAAGATATCTTTGCTGGACAGAGAAAACTGAGAGCTGGCGCGGGAAAACCGCAGACAGACACATCACGGATGCTTTCAGGGAAAAGTATGAGATAATATACAACAGTGAGGATCATGTCATAGATCCTGATGCCGAGACACAGTTCGCGCTCGCAGCGGCAGACGGGGACTATGATCTGATCTATTGCGACGAGGATGAGATAAAGAACAACGAAAGGCGTGAGCCTTTTTTCAAGCCGGACTATTCACCGGAGACACAGCAAAGCACAGGATATATTTATGGGATGTATGCCGTAAGGAAGGGTGCAGAGCATGACAGTCTGTCCGGGTATGAGAGAGATAAGGTCTGTCACATACCAAAGGTGCTCTATCACAGGACTCACAGCAGGGCATACGGTCTTGCGATGGATGCTCAGGAGCACCCATTTATGCGGACTTCGCGCCAAGGCATAAAGGACAGCGGTAAAATGACCAGCGTATCGGGACGCAGACCGGATGCCGCCTATGCTCCGGGGGAGCTGTCTGAGGAAGACGAACAGTTCTTTTTCGACAGGTTTGATCACCATATATCGGTGATAATACTGTCAAAGGATCATCCGGATATGCTGGAGCGGTGTGTAGCCTCGATAAGGCTGTCTGTCTATGCGGACGATGTGGAGCTGATCCTTATAGACAACGGCAGCAGTGAGGAAAACAGAGCCGCATATGAGAAGATGTCGTATGAGCAGGGCTTTAAGTATTTCCATGCACCCATCGATTTCAATTATTCAAAGCTGAACAACATAGGAGCATCCAGAGCCTGCGGTGATGTATTTATATTTATGAATGATGACATAGAGATCCCTGCCGGAGAAAAGGGCGTGCTGGAGAAGCTTGCCTTAAAAGCCATGGAGGAGAGGACAGGCGCTGTGGGAGTGAAGCTCCTCTATCCCGGTGAGGAAAGGATACAGCACTGCGGGGTCACGCTGCTGTATTCCGGACCGTCACACAAGCTGCAGGGTTATCTTGATGACACCTATTATTACGGCTACAGTGAAAATGATATCAATACCCTTGCGGTGACAGGAGCATGCCTTGCGGTAAGCCGCGCGAATTTTGAGAGCATAGCCGGTTTTGATGAATCACTTCCGGTGGCATATAATGATGTGGATCTCTGTATCAGACTGTATGAAAAAGGACTGTATAATGTGTGCGTGAATTCAAAGCATCTGATACATTACGAGAGCGCGACGAGAGCTGATGACAGATACGACAGGGAGTCTTACGGCAGGCTGGCAGCCGAGCGCAGATACTTTACGACAAAGCATCGAAAGATCATCGAGAAGGGAGATCCTTTTATGAGCCCGAACCTTACTCATTTCGGGCTCGACTTTGATATAGACCTGCCTGAGGAATGGGAGATGTCCGGTCTCACCGAACCAAAGGTAACAGGGAAGAAGATCAGGAAAAACAAGCATGTAAGGGCTTCGACAGACAGATTTGACTACAGGCTGTCCGATGCCTTCGGAAATGAAGATTTTTATGAGATATCCGGCTGGATATTTAAGGAGGGTGACAGCAGGATGACCCCTATGGTTGTGCTCGAAACCAAAGGTATAAGATATCTGGCGGATACATCCTCAGTCAGCAGAAGGGATGTGGCTGAGGTCTTCCCGAAGGAAAAGCACAGCTTAAGAGCCGGCTTTATTACACGGATACCGGCAGCGGTGATGGATAACATCAAGGTGTGTGGCGAAGTGACTGCCTATCCGGTTCTTATGGGGAAAAACGGCAAACTGTACAAGGGTGATGAGGAATGCAGGAAAACAAGGGAGATCTCTTAGAGTATTACAAAGGACTCTATGAGAAGGAGAAGGAAAAAAACGAAAAGCTGACAAGGGAGCTAACGGATCTCGAGGCGGAGCACGCGGATCTTTCCCTGAAATGGAATACACTTAAGCAGAGCCTGATATACAGATCCATAATGCCCTTCAGACTGGCCTGGTCTCATTTTAAGAATGCATGTATCAGGGTAAAAAGACTCGGCTCCTTCAGTGAAGTGCGAAAGAAGCTCAGACAGAAAAGGATAGAGCGTTCAGCATATAAGTATCACGGTACGGAGAGCTTTCCTACACCGGAAGAGATTGATAAGGCAAGGAACACCGTATTTAAGAAGGAGCATATATTCTCGATACTCATACCGCTTTACAATACTCCGGAAAGCTTCCTGAGGGAGCTGCTCGACTGTGTGAGGGCTCAGACCTACGGTGGATGGGAGCTGTGCTTTGCAGACGGCTCCGATGACGACCACGGATATGTGGCGGACATTGTAAAGGAATATGCCGAAAAGGATAATGCCTCATATCGCGAGAGGGAGCGTATAAAATACAAAAAGCTCGATCACAACGGCGGCATATCCGAGAATACGAACGCGTGCTTTGAGCTGGCTACCGGTGATTTCTATGCTCTTATGGATCATGACGATCTGCTCCATCCCTCAGCTCTTTTTGAGTATATGAAGGTACTCGAGGAGAAGGAGGCATATTTTATATATTCCGATGAGGCGACATTTCAGGGGGACTCCATCAACAATATGGTCACGCTTCATTTCAAGCCTGACTTTGCTCCGGACAATCTCAGGGCAAACAATTACATCTGCCATTTCTCTGCCTTCAGGAGAGAGCTTATAGAAAGAGTGGGGAAATTCCGTTCGGAATATGACGGAAGCCAGGATCATGACCTGATACTCAGACTCACTCATGAGGCATCCAGATATCCCGACGGTATAGTGCATGTGCCGCATATACTGTATTACTGGAGAAGCCATGTGGGCTCCACGGCGGCGGACATAAATGCCAAGACGTATGCTATCGATGCGGCAAAAAGGGCAGTGGCTTCTTCGCTTGCATCGGACGGCATGGAGGGCTTTGAGATAGAAAGCTCAAAGGCGTTTGCCACGATCTTCCGCATCAGATACAGGCTTATCTCAAAGCCTAAGGTGTCCATTATAATACCCAACAGGGATCATGAGGAGGATCTGCGCAGATGCATAGACTCGATCATGCTGCGTTCATCTTATGAGAGCTATGAAATAGTGATCGTCGAAAACGGAAGCACTGATGAAGGGATAAGGGAATATTATGAGCAGTTGGGCAAGGCTCCGAACATAAGGATTATTTCGGTAAAGCAGGACAGCTTTAATTATTCAGAGCTCATCAATAGGGGCGCGGAAGCTTCGGACGGCGAATATCTGCTGCTCTTAAACAATGATACAGAGGTGATCACGAGAGACTGGATAGAGGAGCTCCTCATGTATGCGCAGCGAGAGGATGTGGGGGCGGTCGGTGCCAAG
Organism: uncultured Lachnospiraceae bacterium; assembly: GCA_905235585.1. Taxonomy (GTDB): domain Bacteria; phylum Bacillota; class Clostridia; order Lachnospirales; family Lachnospiraceae; genus NK4A144. The sequence goes on from CAJOME010000035.1 coordinate 19,016, forward strand.
CTTTTCTATCCGGATCACTCCATACAGCACGCCGGCGTGGTGATAGGACTGGGAGCCCACAGGACTGCAGGGCATGTACACTATGGGCTCGCAAGCACCAATCTCGGATATATGGGGAGACTTTGCTATGCGCAGAACTTTACGGCGGTGACAGGCGCCTGTCTTATGGTATCAAGAAAGGACTTTGACGCCTGCGGCGGACTGGATGAGGGCTTCGCGGTAGCGCTCAATGATGTCGATCTGTGCCTGAAGCTCAGGCATATGGGAAAGGTAAATGTATTTACGCCGTTTGCAGAGCTGTATCATTATGAGTCGGCTTCGAGAGGCTCTGACGTGTCGGGGACAGATCCGGAGAGGGCAGCCAGATATGAGAAGGAGTCTGAGGCATTCAGGACTAAGTGGGCAGCTGATCTCGAGGCGGGAGATCCCTACTTTAACCCGAATTTCAGTCCGGATCACAGCAACTTCACGCTCAAAGCGTCTCCGGCACCCATGGTGTCATAGCTGTCAGGGTATTCTGAGGCTTCTGCTACAGGAGCTTATGAGATATAGAATGAAGATGATACGAAAGATAATATGCATAGCAACGATAATTGCTATGACTGTAAATTCCGGGTGCGGCTATGGTAAGCCTGCTTCGGGACAGGCTGCCGATACCGTTTTGTCTGGGTCTGTTGCGGCTGAGTCCGGTGAGACCGGAGCGGAGGCGTCGGAGCTTTCGGTGTACTTCTTTCAGGCGGGCAAGGCGGATGCGATACTGATCAGTACGGCAGAGCACACGGTCCTCATAGACTGCGGACTCAAGGGCTACGGCAAGACCGTGGTGAACTATCTCAAACAGAGGCGGACGGATACCGTCGACTGTCTTATAATATCTCATT
>CAJOME010000036.1 GCA_905235585.1 uncultured Lachnospiraceae bacterium
ATGGAGTTATCGATGCCTTCGAAGAGTGCTTTCACCTGGTTAGCATCACTGATCCATGCACCGTAGTCGCTGTTTTCCACCAGCCACTGGTCGAAAGACAGGGTGATATGGGAGCCCGTGCCAGATCCTTCGTCATAGAAAACGATCGCACCGGTGTTATACTTGGCATCAATGGTTTCTTTCCAATAATGTCCCACAACATAAGGTCCCTTCTCCAGAGGGGTTGCGTGCCACAGAAAGAAGTCTTCATTAACCTGATTGGTGTCATAGTAGTATTTTCCATCATCTTCGTTAAGTACTACCTTATAAGGATTTATCTGCAGATAGTTGACATTTTCCCAGAAAGTCCCTTCCTCAGGAACATACTCATAGTATGTCTTATATCCGTTCATGTTGGGGATGACATCTGTCCCGGTGTTGGCAATGGAATACTCATTGACTTTTCCGTCTCCGTACAACGTATTCCCGACATAACTGCCTTCCGGATAATACTTGGTGTAGTAAGCCGCGAATTCATATTTGCTTTCGCCTGTCAGATCTTCGTGCTTGCTGTTGTACAGATTCGTATAATATGTGGAATCATATTCGTTGATATCCAGACCTTCGCTAAAGATCAGTGTCTGATGGTCTGTGATCTGCGGAACAGCATTGTAAATAGACGGATATGCACCGTTTTCCTTTTGTGTGATGCCGCCATACTGACAGCCGGGCAGACCGAGACGCAGCAGGCGGCAGCGGTGCAGCAGGATACAGGCAAGCAATCCACAGAAAATATTATATGGGCGTTTCTTTCCGGCAAGGGGTTAAGCGATTATGCAGTAGCCGGGATAATGGGAAACCTTTACGCAGAAAGCGGTTTAAGGGCAAACAATCTGCAAAACTCATACAATACAAAGCTGGGGTTTACAGACGAAGAGTACACAACGATAGTGGACGCAGGGAAGTACAGCAGAGAGCAGTTTACACAGGACAAGGCAGGCTATGGACTTGCACAGTGGACTTATTGGAGCAGAAAACAGGCGCTTTATGATTACATAAAGAGCGTAGGTGCATCAATAGGCGATTTGTCCGCACAGCTTGTGTATCTATGGAAAGAACTACAGGGATATAAGGCGGTTATGCAACAGCTTAATAGCGCTGCATCCGTGCTTGATGCCTCTAACGCTATCCTGTTAGGATACGAAAAGCCAGCAGACCAAAGCAAGGCGGTACAGGCAAAGAGAGCATCATACGGACAAAAATATTATGACGCACACGCTGGGCAGAACACGGCAAGCACAGCCACTATATCACAGTCTGCGGATGCACCTTTTACTGTCCGCATAGAGATTGAGGACTTGAACATAAGAAAAGGCGCAGGCACAGACTACGCAAAGACAGGAAAGACCACAGGAAAGGGAGTATTTACCATAGTAGAGATAGCACAGGGCAAAGGAAGTACCGCAGGCTGGGGCAGGCTTAAGAGTGGCGCAGGCTGGGTATCACTTGATTACTGTACACGCCTTAAGTAACAAAAAGGGGATGTAGTGCAAACACCGCACTGCATCCCTTATTTTTTTGATAAATTTTTAAATTTTTTTCATGAAAAGTGTTGACATACTGCAAGCAGTATGATATTATATAATCACAGCAAGGGAAACCAAGCAAGTAAAAAAAAGAAAGGAGAAAAGCCAATGGATGAAATTGAAAAAGCCTTGCAAGCACTGGCAAAAGCGTTAGAGAGTAACGAGACCGTAGCCAAGGTAACAGTTACAATCACACTTACAAAGCCAAAGCCAAGCAAGGCAACCAAGAGCGAATAGCTCAAATGGCATAGGGCAGGCGGTGTAAACCGCCGCCCTTGTAAGCCCATTATAACATAGAGCTTGCAAAAATCAATCTGAAAACGCCGAAAGGCAGAAAGGGGCAAAGCATGACTATAGAAAAGAACGGCAAGACCTATGCAGTAGTGGAAACGCAGAAAAAATGGACGCTTAAGGCAGGCGAGGGCAAGGTTACGCTATCCATAGAAGTATCAAAGGATGATTGCAGGACAGCGGACGAGTTGCGCCAGTATGTAGCCAAGAATGATTTATTTTAAGAGGGCGAAGAATGGCAGAAAAAGAGAGAAAAACAAAGACATCCACGGCGGTAAAAAGCAGATACAATAAAAAGGCGTATGATGTTATATCTGTGCGAGTGCCTAAAGATATAGCAGAGGCATTCAAGGCAAAGAGCAACGCCGCAGGAATACCACAGGCGCAGATAATCAAAAAAGCAATAGAGGAATTTTTACAAGCAAAATAAACGAAAGAGAGGGCTTTACTATGAGCAAAAAGAAAATCATTTTTATTGTGCTTGCCGCACTCTTTGCGGTAAGTGGACTAACAGCCTTGCCGGGCGGTAATTACACAGGCGGTATAGGCTGTATAGTGATAGCCGCAGTATTTGGCTTTTTAGCATTCAAGACAGGCAGCAAAACACCACAGGCAGCAGGACAAGCACAAACCGCCGCCGCACCTGTGAAAGCATCCGGCAGCAGGCTTGCCGAAACCATACGCACAAAGCTGGCAGGCGTGACCTTTGATAATGAGGACGGAGAAAACAGACAGGACATTTTAAGCCAAATGGACGGTAGCGAGGATATAACGGTAGAGAAATACACATACAACGGAGAGCCTGCGGCTTATGTAAAATGTGGCGGTAAGGTTTTAGGTAATCTATCGGCAGAACTCGCAAAAGACCTGTTTAGAAAGTATCCTAACGCCACCTATGAGGCGCAAATACTGGATATTACAGGTGGGGGGGGTAATACCTATGGCTGCAATATAGAGCTTGATATATACGAAAATACGCCACAGGAAAAGCCACCAGCACAAGCAGGGGAAACACTCGTATATATAGACCGAAAGAGCAAAAAATATCATAGTAAAGCCGATTGCTCCGGGATGAAACGCCCACAGGCAATACCGATAAACAAGGCAAGAAAGAAATACACGCCATGTAAAAAATGTTGCAAATAGGAATTAAAGCAAGCCGCAGACGCTCAAAAGTCTGCGGCTTTTGCTCGTTATATGGACATACAGAAAACAGACGCAAGAGAGAGGTATAGATAATGGCAGGCACAAAAGGCTTTAAGCAGCTTAAGTTTGCGGACAGGCTAAAAATAGAGGCTTTACTTAAGGCAAAGCACAGCAAAAAGGAGATAGCCGACATACTCCATGTACACCGCAGCACGATATACAACGAAATAAAAAGAGGGCAATACGAGCATACAAATAGCGACCTTACTACAGAAATGAGGTACAGCCCGGACATAGCACAGAAAAGGTGCGAGGAAAATTTAAGAGTAAGAGGCACACAGCTTAAGATAGGGAACGATTTAGAGTATGCGAAATATATAGAGGACAAGATTGTGGACGAAGATTACAGCCCGGCAGCGGTACTGGGGGAACTTAAGGCGCAGGGCAAAGAGGGAGACTTTAAGACCACAGTATGCACAACCACCCTGTACAGCTATATAGACAAGGGCATATTTTTAAGGCTCACAAATAAAAATTTGCCTGTAAAGAAAAAGACAAAGCGCAAATATAAGAAAGTCCGCAGGCAGCAGGCGAGGGCGAACGCAGGCACAAGCATTGAGAAACGCCCGGACGAGATAGGCGAGCGCAAAGAGTTTGGACATTGGGAAATGGACAGCGTAATAGGGAAGAAAGGCAAAAGCAAAAACGCCCTGCTTGTACTATCAGAACGAAAAACAAGAGAAGAGATAATTTTTAAGGTATCAGACCACAGCGCAAGCGAGGTAGTGAAAAAATTAGACCTACTAGAGCAGAAATGGGGCGCTTTATTCCCTCATGTATTTAAGACCATAACGGTAGATAACGGCAGCGAGTTTGCATTTTGTGAAGAAATGGAAAAGAGCAGCAAAGGAGAGGGCAAGCGCACGCAGCTATATTATTGCCACCCATATAGTAGTTGGGAAAGAGGCACAAACGAAAACACAAATAAAATGGTACGCAGAAAAGTACCAAAGGGCAGTAACTTTGATGATAAGACGGATGCGGAGATACAGGGAGTAGAGGACTGGATAAATGAATACCCACGCAAGATACTGGGCTATCACTCCGCTAAAGAGCTTTTCGAGGCAGAGATAGAGGCTCTTATCAAAGGCGTAGCATAAACAAAACCAAAGCAGACAGCGGAGCGGCTGGCAGCAATGGCAGCCTTATTGTTATGCCTGCATCCGATAAACTCATTTACAGGGTAGCGCACAGAGCTTATACTTACACTGCTAAAACTCATAGGCGCAAATATTCTTTTGTGCATATTTCATAAAAAGGTATAATCAAATTATACAAAATGACAGAAAGAAAAAATTGTTGAAAAAAAGGTTGAAATTTTCAGACTGTCGAAGCTTCCGTCAATGGTGTGTATTTATTGAAATGAATGCAGTATAATTCGGATTATTGTGTTCAAAGTGAAGGTTTAAAGGGGTATTATGAAAGAATTTGAATTTGAAAAAGACATAGCTAAGATACCCGAAGTTATTGAATTTATAAGTAATTGTTTTGCTGAAAAGAAGATCACGAAAAAGAATGCGGTAAGACATCTTCTTGGTGCTGAAGAGATATTGGAAACCGTGTGTCAGGCTGCAAACGACGGTTCCAAAATCATCGTCGGCGTGGGCGGACTTTTCAATGAGGTTAAGATCCGATATTCAGCGAGGGGCAGAGAGATCACCGTAGCGGATATTAAGGAAAAACTCATTTATAATGGGAATAAACCCCTTGATGACAGAGTACAGGTGGCTATGGAGAGCCTTATAACCAAGCTGTTTGGTAATAACCTCAATGTTCGCTGTGAAAAGGGCAGAATAGAAATAACGCAGCAGGTAAAACAGTCTACGTACAGAGGCTTGATAATAACATTATCAGCTCTTGTGCTTGGTATATTGACAGGTCTTTTACTTCAGAGCTTTGCATCAAAGGAAGTTTCAGGTTTCTTTACCGGAAATATCTTTACGCCGATATATTCAGTTCTTATGGGCGCTATAAAGATGATAGTCGCTCCTTTGGTATTTTTCTCCATTGCCAGCAGCATTGCAGAGTTTTCGGATCTGAAAGCGCTTGGAAGGATCGCGGGTAAAATATCGGTCATGTATATTTTCACATCTATCCTCGCCGTTTTTACAGGTCTTCTGACTTACAAGCTATTTCCTATCGGTGATCCCGCACTTGCAATAGGTGTAGACGCAGAAGCGGCTTCATCCACCATCGCTAAAGGCGAGGATGCGGTCATATCAATAAAAGACACGCTTGTAGGAATCATTCCTACGGATATCATCACGCCCTTCCAAAAATCAGATATGCTGCAGATTATTTTCATCGCTGTATGTATAGGTCTTGCGTCCGCGACGATTTCCAAGTCAGCGCCTGTGGTCAAGGAGTTTTTAAGCGCAATGAATTTGGTGGTTTCAAAGATAACCGGCGTGATAGTTTCATTTATACCGCTGTTGGTATTCTGCGCCATGGCAAAAATGATGACAACCATGGATCTTAAAGCCTTTGTGGATGTTATGACATGGATACCGACGATTTATATCGGCGATTTATTTATGATAGTTATTTATATGCTGTTGCTCTTGATATTAGCAAGGGTAAACCCGTTTAAGTTTGTCAGCAAATATTACCCGGCTATGTTTTCGGCATTTACTTTATCATCAAGTAATGCGGCGCTTCCTTCATCCATTAAGCAGTGCAACAAGCTTGGTATATCCGAAAAGATATATTCCTTCTCGCTGCCTCTTGGCGCCACAATAAATATGGACGGTAACTGTATTACACTGATGATATCGGCTTTGTTCTTCGCGAAGATATATCAGCTTCCGATGACAGGGACGATGCTTCTCCAGCTCTTTATTGCGATCATTGTTCTTTCAGTAGGGTCTCCCGGAGTACCCGGAGGAAACCTTGTGTGTCTGACACTTTTAGTACCGCAGATCGGAGTGCCTGCTGAGGCGGTAAGTCTTGTTATCGGACTTTATCCCATAATCGCAATGATGCAGGTGATGACTAATGTCACAGGAGATGCAGTCGTTACCTTAATTGCAGCAAAAAGTGAAAAGATGTTGGATCTTGAAAAATTTAACGAGTAAAAAATATAGGTGAACCGAGATAATATGAAATACATAAGGAATAAGAGTAATGCAGTCATAGCGGCTGTGCTTACCATATCTGTTATACTTTCTGCCTGCGGCAGTATGAACGGTACGGATAGATCTGATGGAAGTAATGACGGCACAGATCAATCAGCGGCATTATCCGATAATGAAATGTCCTATAATTATGACACTCCCATAGACCGGAGTGAAGATATCAGGGCGGATGAAGCAGTCGACACAGTTGATACGGAAGATATGGCTGATGTGGAAGAGGCGGTTAATACGGAAGATACGTCTGAGACGGAAGAGACGGTTAGTACAGGAGACGCGGCTGATACGGAAGACACAGCAGAAAGCGGTGATACGGTCGCGGAAGCATCCCCGGCAAAAAACAGGGAAGGGTTTTATTCAGAGGAAATATCGGATGAACTGTTTGACAGGATGAAAAGGGGAAATACCTATAAAGACGACTGCATTGTTCCCAGAGAAGATCTGCGTTATCTGCTTGTTCTTCACAAGGATAAGGAGGGCAATACGCATCAGGGAGAAATGGTTGTTCATAAGCTGATAGCGGAAGATGTTCTTGAGATATTCGAGGAGCTTTATGATGCAGGCTATCCTATAGAGCGTATGGTGCTTCCGGACAATTATTTTGCGGATGACGAGACGATGATGCGTGATAACAATTCATCGTGCTTTAATTTCAGATTTATATCACATACAAACAAAATCTCAAAACACGGACTCGGAATGGCAGTAGATATCAACACATTATACAATCCATACCATAAAACCGTGACAAACGAGGACGGAACAACAGAAGAAGTGATCGAGCCCGCTACGGGTAAGCCCTATCTGGACAGAACACAGGACTTTGATTACAAGATAGAAAAAGGTGATCTGTGCTACAGGCTCTTTATAGAAAAGGGCTTTGAGTGGGGCGGAGAATGGCAGGATAGAAAAGATTATCAGCACTTTGAGCTGCCGACAGATATCACGGAGAAGTATTCTGCTATGTATTCCTATTACCATACTTCTTCTCCTACCGGCTCTCCCCAGTCAACGATTTCCGTATCTATTTTTCCGATTTGATCAAGTGGTTTATTATAGAAGTTTTCAAGAATAAACTCACCTCTTAATCTCTTTTTCTTTGGTGTTAGCACGATACGGTTTTTATCTATAGATATTTCAACCTCATCTCCCGGCCTAATTCCAACCGTTTTAACGATATTATTTGGGATTGTTGCCGTTAAGCCGTTTCCGACTTTTCTGCATATAACCGACATGGCATCACCTCCTGTATATACAGGTGTATACCAATGTAACAATTCTGTCAATCAACCTCGAAGTCTAGAACTAAGGGGGATTTGCTGACGACCGCGTCTTCGGATAGAGACTATGGAATAATAACCATAGTCTTTTTAATTTATAGTTGACAAATATGTTTAATTGGAATAAAGTATGTGAAAACAAAAATCATACATATCATACAGAGTTACTATGATATAAACATCAGGAGACAAAAAAGTGAAAGTAGCACAGGATCTTACAGAACTAATAGGAAATACACCGCTTTTGAAGCCAAGCAGGTTTTTAGCGAAGCATGAAACAGAGGCGGAAGTATATTTTAAGCTGGAGTACTTTAACCCTGCGGGATCGGTAAAGGACAGGCTTGCTTACGGCATGATAGTTGATGCCGAGAAAAGAGGTATCTTAAAGCCCGGAGCCACGATAATAGAGCCGACATCCGGGAATACCGGAGTAGGACTTGCTTTTGTGGGAGCCATACGCGGCTATCAGGTGATACTTACGATGCCGGAAACCATGAGTGTAGAGCGGCGTACTCTCGTGACCGCTCTTGGGGCACAGGTGGTACTCACTCCCGGAGCACAGGGCATGAATGGGGCGATAAGAAGGGCAGAGGCGCTTAACGCTCAGATAGAGGGCAGTGTGATCCTGCAGCAGTTTGAAAATCCCGCCAATGCCGCTACTCATGAGGCAACTACTGCTGAAGAGATATGGAAGGATACTGACGGTAATGTGGATATATTTGTAGCCGGAGCCGGTACAGGCGGTACGGTGACCGGAGTAGGAAGAGGTCTGAAAAAGCATAAAGACAGTATATATGTGGCAGCAGTAGAGCCGTTTGAATCTCCCGTACTTACAGGCGGACCGTCAGGACCGCATAAGATACAGGGCATAGGACCGGGCTTTGTACCCAAGGTCGTAGATGAAGAGATACTGGATGAGGTGATCCAGATAAGAAGTGATGAGGCACTTGATACATCAAGGCTTCTTGGTATGACAGAAGGGCTGCTCGTGGGTATATCCTCCGGCGCAGCAGCATATGCAGCAATACAGCTTGCAAAGCGTACAGAGAATAAAGGAAAGACAATAGTAGCTCTGCTTCCCGACACGGGAGAGAGATATCTTTCCACTGAGCTTTATGACTACTCGACATTACCCACAAGAGCATAGAAAGAGGAGAGGAAATGGCTGGAAAGAATAAAAAAGGACTGATCGAACGTCCCCGTACTACCTGCGCTCAGGGAGGAGCGCTTGCCACTATAGGCTCACTGCCTGATGTCGTGGCGATATCTCATGCAGCTGAAGGATGTGGAGGTAATCTTTCGGGATCGATATCACTTAACTCCGGAAACAATGGTGAGGGTTTTTGCAGCGGCAATCAGATACCTACCAGTGCCATACGTGAGAAGAACGTGATCTTCGGAGGAGCGGACAGACTGAGACATGAGATAAGCTCGGCAGAGGAGCTTATAGATGCCAAGCTGTTTATCGTGATTACAGGCTGTATGACAGAGATAATCGGTGATGATATCGAGGCAGTCGTAGATGAGTTTGCTGATGCCGAGACTCCGGTGGTCGCAGTAAATACGCCAAGCTTTGAGGGAGATGCGTATACCGGGTATGAGCTGGTGCTTGATGGAGTATTTAACAAATTCCTGCCTGTCTCGGAAGAAAAGGATCCAAAGCTTGTAAATCTTTTTGGGGTGATACCTAATTTCGATCCCTTTTACAGAGGAGATCTGGAGGAGATCGCGAGGATATTAAGAAAGACCGGACTGAAGGTAAACACATTTTTCACACCTGATCAGACCTTTGAAAACATACTGAGTGCACCGAAAGCATCGCTCAATATAGTGCTTTCACCTGTATGGGGAGTGGGATTCGCTGAGAAGTTCGAGTCCAGGCATAGCACACCGTACTGGGCCACTGATATACCCATAGGTGCAGTCGCAACGGAGAAATTTCTCCATTCGCTTGCAGAGCATATTGATATAGAAAAACAGGTGGTCGATAACGTCATTAAAGAAGAGAGTGACAGCTATTACGGATATTTTCTCAGAACTCTGGACATAATAGTTAACTCACAATTCTTTTATTATGCCGCAACAGTCACGAATTCATCGTATGCTGCCCCGATCGCTTCATATCTCAAGCATGAGCTTGGGTGGCAGACGGATGACGTATATGTGACAGATATTCTGGACAAAAAAAGCCTTGAGAGACTTCAGGAGAATTTTGACAAGGCTGATACAGGCGCAGAGCTCATACTTGAGACAAATACAAAGCAGATAGCATGGTCTTTGCGCAAGCGTCACCCGAGAAATCAGGGAGAGAGATACTTTGACCAGCATTCACCTTTTTATCTTGTCGGAAGCGCATTAGAGAAATATGCTGCCGCGGATCTCGGAGCACTGACATTGGCAGTGAGCTATCCTGTATACAACAGGATAATAGCCGACAGAGGATATGCCGGATATAAAGGCGGATTGCGACTTTTAGAGGATCTGATAAGCGTGGCGGTATCAGGAAAGTGATTCGGAAGAGGGATAAGGATATGAGTAAAGATTTAGAAAATAAGTATGTAAAAAACGATGTACCGCCTACAAGAGATGAGAGGCTTGAGATATCAGATGCCTTTAACGGGTTTGGATGCGACTTTGTAAGCTGCTCCAAGGAGTGCTGTCTGAAAAAGATGGACAGAGACTTCTGGCAGGCTTCAAGCTCATGCCAGATGGGACTATCGACTATAATGAGCAGCACCGTGCAGAACTCCGTGATCATCATGCATGGTCCCATAGGCTGCGGACATCAGCTGCACGGACTTACAGCCAGTACCAACGCCGGAAAAGCCGCCAGAGGAGTACCGGTAAATCCTATGAACTGGCTGTCTACCAATTTAGGCACCAATGAGGTCGTAAATGGTGGAGAAAAGAGACTCAGGGAAGCAATAGAGTATGCTGACAGGACATTCAGACCGGAGATCATTTTCGTATTATCCACATGTGCTCCAAATATCATCGGAGACGATATAGAACAGATAGTAAGGGATGAAGAAAAAATAGTTTCCGCACAGGTGGCCGCGATACACTGTCCCGGATTCAGATCCAGGATGGTATCGAGTGCATATGATGCGTTCTATCATTCTCTTATAAAGCATGTTAAGTTCGAGCCGATCCCTTTTAAGGATTATCTTCCCGTCAATCCGGCTGATCCCATGTCAGAGTTTGCGGCGGCTGGATATGATTACGGAAAGCATCACACTGTGAATCTTATGACACTCGAATCCGCGGGAGCACCCGATGAGAATGAACTCTCAAGGCTTTTGAATGCATTGGATCTTAATGTGAATGTGGTACCTGAGTACAGCAACGCCGATAAGATAAGATTCATATCGGAGAGCGCTCTGAACGTGAGTATGTGCTGGATGCATGATGACTATCTGCTTAAGTATCTTAAGGATGAATACGGGGTGCCGTATTACATGCAGATGCCTCTGGGGCTAAAGGCAACCAGAAAATGGCTTACGGACATAGGGGAGCATTTTGGCATTAAAGAAAGAGCAGAGCGTCTTGCCGATTATGAAGAGGAGCTCGTAAAAAAAGCAATTGAACCCTTCTTAAGTAAGATAAGGCACAAGAGAATACTTGTCACAGGAGGAAGCGTCAGATCAGCAGTAGAGACATCTCTTTTAAAGGATGATCTTGGAATGGATGTAATAGGTATCATAGGTATGCTCTATGATAATAACGCTGAGGGTCTGTTTGAGGATTTTGCCGAAGAGCATCCTCAGGTTCCGGTGGTCATAAGCGACCAACCGTATGAATACGTCAACCAGATAAAGAAGCTCAATCCGGATATCATACTAGAGCACGCGAACTATCTGCAGGAGGGAGCAAAGTGCGGGTTTCCCACCATACCTGAGTTTGACGTGGGCGGATCATATTTTGGATACAGCGGAGTGTTTAATGTAGCTAAAAAGATAGCCTTCGCACTCGACAATGACGGATATGTGAAACACTTATCGAGGCATGTCAGGTTTCCTTACAAGAAGGACTGGTATGACAAAGATCCGTACCAATACATAAGGCAATAGTGATCTATGCTGATCATTATGGAATATACATTTGATAAGGAGGTAACATTATGAAAAACAGATTGTTCAGGAAGATCCTGACAGGCACGATGGTTTTTGTATTAGCATTTGGTGCCGTAGGGTGTACATCTCAGGTCACTCCGAGTGCTGATGCCGGTGCTTCGGACAGCGCGCCTACAGAGGATGAGATCGAGACAAGGATACAGGAAGCAGTCGACAAGGCTGTAGCGGAGGCCACATCTGATTGTTGTGATACAGAGGGAAATCAGGACGCGAAGAGCGAGGACACAGGTGTCACGGATACTGCTTCGGATATTGCTGATACGAAAAACATAAACACACAGATTGCCGCCCTTGCATCATTATCCAAGGAGGAGCTTGAGAAGAAGTTTGCCGAAGAGGAAGGGGGCAAGAGGACACTTCATATCAGTTATGACGGAGGTCTGTGTCCGGCTCCGATACCGATAGCTCAGCTTAAGGGTTTCTTTGCCGATGAGGGACTAGATACCGAGCTGGTAGCGGTAGAGAACCAGAGAGACGCCCTTGCCGCCGGTAAGATAGACACCGCTCTGGGTATGCTCACAGACTGGCTCCCGTCCATACAGAACGGCGTGGATCTGAGATTTTCGATAGCACTTCATACCGGATGTACTTCAGCAGCGGTCCTGCCTGACTCGGGTATCACTGCTTTCGAGAAGGGGCAGAGAGTAGGTATCGTAGGCGCGATAGGCGGAGTGTATCATAATATCGCACTTAGATTTATCGATCATGACGGCTTTAAGGCGGAGGACTTCACATGGGTAAGTCTTGATGCCGGCACGATACTCAAGGCTCTTCAGGAGGGACAGGTAGATGTGATAGTGGCGGCAGATCAGCTCATCGCCCAGTGGGAAGATGATGGTCTTGTGACAACTATACGATCACAGACCTTTGATGATGATTTCAAGAATGAAGCCTGCTGCGCTATAGGCTTCCCGGGAGAGTTCGTGGAAGAGAATCCGGTGACTGTACTTAAGATAACAAGAGCTATATATAATTCGGCACTTTGGATACAGGAGAGTGACGCAAATCGCAAGGAGGCGGCAGAGCTGCTTATTGACGGTGGATATGCTTCGGGAGAAGTTGATTATAATGCGAGACTGCTTGGCACTATGAAATACGGTCTTGATAATCAGGATCTGGAGAAGTCACTCAGTGATATTGTAGATGAGTTTGTAGAGCTTGAGATACTAAATCCTGATACAGACAAGGAAGCATTTAAGAATCAGATATTGATAAAGTATGACCTAAACTTACTAAAAGAGTGATAATTATGAGTAAAGAAGCGAATCACATTAATCTATCATCAAAAGAGCTTAATGAGCTTGAAAGGGCGGACGAGAGTTCCGCCCTCAGGCTTTTAAGGAGACTTATTGCGGCATTACCTATTGTTGTTGCAATAATACATCTGCTTGAATACAACTATTATCCTAACTACAGATTGAATACCTGCACCAACATCTATAATTATTTTATAGGCTTCCTTCTGATAGTTTACACGATATTTTATATTATTTCCTTTATTTCGAGAGAGATATACGATGCCGTATATCATAAGGCGGCGTTTTATACTGTATTGTTTTTCCTGCTTCTCGCTTATGATATGGCAACCCTTAAGACAGGCAAACTGGCACTGCCATATTTTCCGTGGGTGGACTCAATACTGAATGCGATGATTGATGACAGGGTTAAGCTGTTTGACTGTGTAAAGAACTCTCTGCTCCTACTCTTTAACGGCTATTTCAAGGGCGTGATAACCGGGCTTATATGCGGTATAGGAGCGGGCTGGTCCAAGAAGATAAGCTATTGGGTCTATCCCGTGGCGAAAGTGCTGGGAGCAGTTCCTTCTACCACTTATATGCCCATTGTCGTGATGGTAGCTGCATCACTTTTTCAGGGCGCTTCTTTTATCATAGCCTTAGGAGTCTGGTTTCCGGTCACGATGACAGCTATGACAGGAGTGCATTCGGTAAGGAAGCAGTATTATGAGGCCGCACGTACTCTTGGGACAGGAAAGCCCGGCATTTTGTTCAGAGTAGCCATACCGGCTGCTATGCCTAATATCTTTGCAGGTCTTACACAGGGCATGAGTGTGGCATGTCTTACTCTCGTAGTGGCAGAGATGATGGGAGTGGAGTCAGGTCTTGGATGGTATGTCAACTGGCAGAAGAGCTGGGCGGCATTTTCCAAGATGTACGGAGCGATAATCATCATCTGCATCACGTTTATACTGACAAACGGCTTGTTGAACCTGATAAAGAAGAGAGTACTCAGATGGCAGCGTGACTGATATCTGATAAAGATCGAGGAAATGATATGTCTGAAAAAGGAAGAATAGAGATAGATAACATTACAAAGATATTTAGGCGGGAGGATGAGGATATAGAGACTCTCACCGCTTTGGATGGTGTGAGCCTGAACATAGAACCGGGTGAGTTTGTATCAATAGTTGGCGCGAGCGGATGCGGCAAGTCTACACTGCTCAGGATCATTGCGGGACTTGAGACACCTACCATAGGAGAAGTGAGAAAGGACGGAGATACGATAACAGGTACCGATGAGACCAGGGGGCTTGTATTTCAGGATCACTCGCTGTATCCGTGGCTTTCTGTATGGAAGAATGTAACCTTTGGTCTAAAATCGTTGGGAAAATACAACGAAAAAAAGGAATATGCGGAAAAGCTGCTGGAATTAGTCGGGCTGTCACAGTTTAAGAGATCGTATCCAAGCCAACTGTCGGGTGGCATGAGTCAGAGGATAGCCCTCATAAGGGCGCTTGTGACGGAGCCGGATGTCCTGCTGCTTGATGAGCCTTTAGGAGCACTGGATGCTTTTACAAGGATGAGCATACAGGATGTGCTCATCGACCTGTGGAAAGAGACAAAGAGTACAATGATACTTATCACCCACGATGTGGACGAAGCGATATACCTCTCTGAAAGAGTGGTCGTCATGACTCCAAGACCCGGCAGGATAGTGGATGAGCTTAAGATAGAGATGAGTTATCCCAGAGAGAGGAGTCACAGCCAGTTTGTGGAATACAGGAATAAGATCCTTAAGAAGCTGGATTACGCTCATGAGCAGAGCATAGGGTATTATATATGAGGGATGGTCGATGTCATATAAGATAGCCTTAGCGTCAAGTGACGGGATAAACATAGACTTGGGCTTTGGAGCCGCGGAGCATTTTTACATATACGAAGTGGAGGGTACGGAGTACAGTCTGCTTGAAGACAGGGAATGCACCGCGGATCCATCAGCACCCGCAGGATGTGAAGAAAATGCCGGGTGCGGGACCGACGGAGACAGGGGCTTCGGATGTGGAGGCAGAGGAATTCACAGTGCCAGGATTGCCTTTGTTTCTGACTGCAGATGTGTGGTATGCAAAAAGATAGGGTTTTCGGTACAAAAGGATCTGGAGAGAAAAGGGATATTGAGCTTTGACATAGAAACAGGCATATCCGAGGCATTGGAAAAGATCGTAAACTATATCTATAAAACCGACAATCATATTTCACTAATAAAGCATAAATAAATAGTCTGTGCTTGACAAAGCATTAAAATACCTATATCATATATAGATAGTAGGAATTATAAATATAGAGGAGAGATTGAGATGGGTGAATTAAGACAGATAGCAATATACGGAAAGGGAGGCATAGGCAAGTCTACCACGACTCAGAACCTTACCGCAGGTCTTGTGGAGCATGGTAAGAAGGTCATGGTGGTAGGCTGTGATCCGAAGGCTGACTCTACAAGATTGCTGCTGGGCGGTCTCGCACAGAAGACTGTGCTGGATACCATAAGAGAAGAAGGCGAGGATATAGAACTCGACAGAATACTGAGAGAAGGCTTTGGCGGCACCAGATGTGTGGAGTCCGGCGGTCCGGAGCCCGGAGTGGGATGCGCGGGACGAGGT
>CAJOME010000037.1 GCA_905235585.1 uncultured Lachnospiraceae bacterium
AGATGCTGCACGAGGGTGGACTTGCCGGAGCCGGTGTGTCCTATGAGCCCGACATAGTCGCCCTTTCTGATCTCAAAGGATACGTCGTCAAGTGCCTTTATCTCATCAGGCATTCCCTCATTGTATATATAATTCACATGATCTAAAATGACAGCCGGCGTACTGCTGTCTGCTCCGCCTGTCTGCTGCTTTGACAGCGCACCGGTACCGTATACTGTATTCACATCATATGCTGCCGGATAGCTGCGACTGATCTCCTGTATCAGCTCTTCCTCCGAAAGCACACATTCCGGCAGCCTGTCCATCCCTTTTTTCCTGAGCTCATAGGCAAGTCTTGTCGCCTGAGGTATATCAAGCCTCAGCTGCTCCAGCTCCTCCACTCTGGAAAAGATCTCTCTGGGACTTCCGGCCATCTTCACCTCGCCCTTTTCCATGACGAATATCCTGTCAGCGTATATAGCCTCTTCCATATAGTGAGTGATAAGAATGACCGTGACCTTCTCCACGTCGTTGAGCGCTCTCGCCGCCCGGATCACATCCTTGCGTCCTACCGGATCGAGCATTGCCGTAGGCTCATCCATTATAATGCATTTCGGATGCATGGCTACCACACCTGCGATCGCGACACGCTGCTTCTGTCCGCCGGACAGCCTCATCGGGGAATGTTTCCTGTATTCCCACATGCCAAGCGTCTTAAGAGCCTCTTCCACTCTCTCCCAGATCTCCTCTGAGGGTATGCCCATATTCTCGGGGCCAAACCCGACATCCTCCTCTACGACCGATCCTATGATCTGATTGTCGGGGTTTTGGAATATCATGCCTGCCTGCTGTCTGATGCTCCAGATATTATCCTCCTCCGAGGTTCTTTTACCATCTACGAGCACATAGCCCTCCGTAGGGTAGAGAATGGCATTGATATGCTTTGCCAGAGTCGACTTGCCGGAGCCGTTTCCGCCCAGTATGGCAATAAACTCTCCGCGCTTCACGGAAAGATTTACATCATTTACAGCCCTCGTGATCCCGGTCACATTACCTTCATCATCGCGGCGTATATAATCAAAGCTCAGATTGTGTGTCTCTATGATAGCCATAGTGTCTATACTTTATACTAAAATCCCGGTTCAGGCAAATAGTTTAAGGTGTTTCAGTAAACAAAAATAAAACCCGGTCTGATGAGATCATCAGCCGGGTTTATTATTATTATTCTGTCTGGGTCAGACCAGCTCGAGGAGTACCTCCATTGCTGCGTCTCCGCGACGGGGACCGATCTTTACGATACGGGTATAGCCACCCTTACGGTCTACATACTTGGGAGCGATCTCATCAAAGAGCTTCTTGGGAAGATCAACCTTTTTGGTATTCCTTTTTCTCTGAGGTCCCTCTGTGGGAACCTCTGTTACGGGATAGAGAACCTTGAGCATCTGATGACGGGCATGAAGCCTAGAAGGCTTATCCTTCTGTATCTCCTTTTCGACCTCATCATATACCGTTACTTTCTTTCCGTCCTTCTCTTCCTTTACACGCTTGCCGTCCTTGTCCTTGCGGGCGACCTTTGCCTTGACCTTTACTGTCTCGTAGTTGTCCTTCTCACGTACGGCAAGGGTGATGAGCTTTTCGGCGATCTTCTGTACTTCCTTGGCTCTTGCCTCGGTAGTGACAATCTTATCATGCAGTATAAGTGCTGTGACCTGATTCCTGAGCAGCGCCTTTCTCTGTGATGATGTTTTGCCCAGCTTTCTGTATTCCATTTCTTTTCTCCTTTCATTACCGGGATACGCCTTGTGGTCTTATTGCCCCGGTGGGACGGAACCGCATCACCTGTGGGATTACATGCAGCCCCAAATGTTGATATATACTGTTACTCTATCGGTGCTCCGGCCTTGAGCTCTAGTCCGAGATCCTTGAGCTTCTCAAGCACCTCCTCGAGTGACTTGCGTCCGAGATTTCTGACCTTCATCATCTCGTCGGGTGTCTTGTTCGTAAGCTCGGAAACGGTGTTGATGCCCGCACGCTTCAGGCAATTGTATGACCTTACGGAGAGCTCCAGCTCGTCGATGGACATATTCATCACATCGACCTTTGCATCCTCCTTCTTTGCGGACATTACCTCTGCCCTGCTTGCCGCATCGGACAGATCCACAAACAGGTTCAGATGCTCGGAAAGTACCTTTGAAGCAAGGCTTACCGAATCCTCCGGACTCAATGTGCCGTTCGTGTATACATCCAACGTAAGCTTGTCAAAGTCTGTCTGCTGTCCTACACGGGTATTCTCCACACTCATGTTTACTCTCTCTACGGGAGTATAGATAGAGTCGATGGATATCACACCTATGGGAAGCTCGGGACTCTTGTTCTGCTCTGCGGATACATAGCCTCTGCCGCTCGTGATGGTGAGCTCGAGATAGAGCTTTGCGTCCGATCCGCTGAGGGTAGCTATATGCTGATCCTTGTTTACGATCTCGATATCCTGATCGCACTGAACATCCGCTCCGGTGACTTCTCCTTCACCCTCGCACTCGATGTAAGCGGTCTTGGGCTCATCTGAAGAGCTGTTGTTCCTGATCGCCAGATTCTTGATGTTGAGTATGATCTCTGTCACGTCCTCCTTTACTCCGGGGAGTGTAGAAAACTCATGGAGCACACCGTCTACCTTTACCTGGCTGACTGCAGTACCGGGAAGAGATGAGAGCATTATCCTGCGGAGTGAGTTGCCTATAGTGATGCCATAGCCCCTCTCCAAAGGAGTACACACAAACCTTGCGTACTTTCCATCTTCAGAGCTTCCCTGTATCTCAATTTTGGGTTTATCAAATTCAAACAAATCAAGTACCTCCTGAACTGCCTCGAGTATTTTTCTTTATTATTTAGAATACAACTCGACTATGAGCATTTCGTCTACGGGAACATCTATCTCTTCTCTTGCGGGGAGACGATCCACCGTACCCTTGAAATGCTCGGGATCCGCTATTAGCCATGCAGGTACTGTGCGTCCTGATGTAGCCTCAAATATATCCTTGATATGCTGTGATGATCTCTTGTTCTCTCTGATCTCGATCACATCACCGGGTCTTAAACTGTAGGAAGGTATAAACACAGTCTTTCCGTTTACGGAAAAGATCTTGTGGTCTACCATCTGCCTTGCCTCTCTTCTTGTCCTGGCAAAGCCGAGCCTGAATACAACATTATCCAGTCTCTGCTCAAGCATGACCATGAGATTGGTACCCGTCATGCCCTTCATCTTATCAGCCTTCTTATAGTAATTTCTGAAAGGCTTCTCCAGTACGCCGTATATAAACTTGGCTTTCTGCTTCTCACGAAGCTGAGTGCCATACTCACTTATTTTTCTTCCGGACCTTCTGACCTGTCTCGTTGACTTCTTGTCATATCCGAGATACACGGGATCAAGGCCGAGTGATCTGCACCTTTTCAGAACAGGTTCTCTATTAACTGCCATATGTCTTCCTTCCTCCTATTTATACTCTTCTGACACTCATGCAGCTGCGCTTATTCGTGTCAGAATGCATCTGCCCGACTGAATGCCCTTCGGGCAAGGTCAGATGCTGATTCGTGTTTGGTTTTCACGCCTTCGCAATGAATGCTCAGGCTGTCCTATACATTTATACTCTCCGACGCTTGGGCGGACGGCATCCGTTATGCGGTACCGGAGTAACATCCTTGATGCTTGTAACCTGAAGTCCTGCTGCCGCAAGAGCTCTGATTGCCGCTTCACGACCTGAGCCCGGTCCCTTGACCATTACGTCCACAGTCTTCAGACCATAGGGAAGTGCTGCCTTGGTAGCTGTCTCAGCTGCCATCTGCGCTGCATATGGAGTAGATTTCCTTGAACCTCTGAAACCAAGACCACCGGCACTTGCCCATGAAAGAGCATTACCTTCAGCATCCGTGAGTGTAACGATAGTGTTGTTAAAGGATGACTGAATATGTGCCTGTCCGTGTTCAACGTTTTTTCTGATGCGCTTTTTTGTTCCTTTTTTCGCACCTGCTTGTGTTTTACCAGCCATTAAAACTAACCTACTTTCTCATTTCTGTTAATAGTTGTGATTACTTCTTCTTGTTTGCTACTGTTCTCTTGGGTCCCTTACATGTCCTTGCATTGGTCTTCGTCTTCTGTCCGCGACAGGGAAGTCCTTTTCTGTGGCGCATTCCTCTGTAGCAGCCGATCTCTGTAAGACGCTTGATATTCATAGCGACCTCACGCCTGAGATCACCCTCGATGACCTGAGTCCTGTCAATGACATCACGGATCTTTGTAACCTCTTCGTCAGTCAGATCCTTGCAGCGTGTATCGGGATTTATCCCTGCTTCCTTAAGGATCCTGTTCGAAGAAGACCTGCCGATCCCGAATATGTATGTCAGACCAATCTCGACACGCTTATCTCTGGGCAAATCAACACCGGCAATTCGAGCCATAAGTGAGTACTCCTTTCTTTAAAATAATATAGCAATCAGGACAGGCTTACTTAGCCCTGTACCTGCTTATGCTTCGGGTTCTCGCAGATAATGCGGATCTTTCCCTTGCGTTTTATAACCTTGCATTTCTCGCAAATAGGCTTTACTGAACTTCTTACCTTCATACTAATCTCCTCCTTTCTAAGGAAAAAAGGTTACTGTTCACACCTTGCAGGTGCTCACAGTAACTGGATTTGCCCAATATAATTGCCTACGGCAAGGGGCAAATCCTTGTATCGGCTTCTGTAATCTTTGTAATCTTTTTCACGCTCAGCGCAGCTAGTGCGCAGAGCTGTCTGAACAGTAACGAAAAAAGATCTACGAGCCGAAAAGACAGCCAATGCTCATAATAGCATAGCGTTTTTTTCTTTTCAAGAAAAATTTATTTATCTCTCCAGGTGATCCTTCCCTTGGTCAGATCATAGGGCGAGAGCTCTATCGTCACCTTATCTCCGGGAAGTATCTTTATAAAGTTCATGCGGAGCTTGCCTGATATATGAGCCAGCACCTCATGTCCGTTCTCCAGCGTAACCCTGAACATCGCGTTGGGAAGCTTTTCCACTACTTTTCCTTCTACTTCTATGACATCTGCTTTTGACATTATCGTCTCTACCTCTTAATTAAGAATACTCTCTATTGCCTTAAACACGTCTGTTGCGTCGATCGTACCGTCCACGGTATGAAGGACGCCCTTCTTTTCAAAGTATTCGATAAGCGGCTGAGTCTGCTCATGATAAACTGCCAGTCTGTTCTTTACAGTCTCCGGCTTGTCATCATCTCTTATCACAAGCTCAGTCCCGCAGGAGTCACAGATCCCTTCCTTTTTAGGAGCAAGATGTCTGATGTGGTAGGTAGCGCCGCATTTTGGACAGGCTCTGCGTCCGGACATCCTGCCTATGATATTTTCATCGGGCACATCCACGTTTATGGCATAGTCGATCTTTTCACCAAGCTTTGTGAGCTCGGCATCAAGCGCGTCCGCCTGCGGTATCGTCCTCGGGAAACCGTCAAGTATGTATCCGTTCCTGCAGTCATCATTTGCTACTCTGTCAAGAAGCAGCCTTACCGTCAGTTCATCGGGTACCAGCTTGCCTGCGTCCATATAAGACTTGGCCTCTTTTCCGAGCTCTGTTCCCTCCTTTATATTCTTACGGAAGATATCTCCGGTGGAGATGTGCGGAAGTGCGTACTTCTCGGCTATCTTGTCCGCCTGTGTTCCCTTGCCCGCTCCGGGCGCTCCAAGCATTACTATCTTCATGACAGAAACCCCTTATAATTTCTTACTACCATCTTGGACTCGATCTGCTTGAGGGTCTCAAGTATGACACCCACGATAATGATGAGAGACGTACCTCCGAACGATACATTCGCATTGAAAGCACCATTGAAGAATATCGGTATCATTGCCACTATCACGAGTCCGACTGCTCCGATGAAAATGATATAGTTGAGTATCTTCGTAAGATAATCGCTGGTAGGCTTGCCGGGTCTTATGCCGGGTATGAAGCCACCCTGCTTCTTCATATTGTCAGCGATCTCGAGAGGATTGAACGTGATCGACGTATAGAAGTAAGCAAAAAATATTACGAGCAGAATATATACCAGCGCACCTATGGTATAAACAGGCGTAGCTGCATTAAACCAGTTGCTGGTGCTGAGTGCTCTTAAAATGTGTCCCCACACAGATGTACCTCCGCTCTTTCCGAGCAGCTGTGATATGACTACGGGGAACTGCATGATCGAAGACGCGAAGATGATCGGTATGACATTTCCGGTATTTACCTTAAGAGGTATATAGGTGCTGTTGCCGCCATACTGCTTCCTGCCCTGCATCTTCTTCGCATACTGTACGGGTATCCTGCGCTCGGCATCATTGAGCAGTATAGTGAGCACTACCGTGACAAGTATGATCGCAATTATGATAACGGCATTGAGGATGGCATAGGCTATCGGTCTGCCCGATACGAACATCGTAAACAGGCTGGTCATATCATCAGGTATCCTCGAGATGATATTTATCGTCAGCACTATGGATATGCCGTTTCCCACACCGTACTCGGTGATCTGCTCGCCTATCCACATAAGGAAAGCAGAGCCTGCGGTAAGGGTACATACTACCATTATCACGTTGAAAGCGTTGTAATTCTCAAGTATCCCGGATCTGCCGAAGCCTATTGCCATGGCAAGAGACTCGATAAGGGCAAGACCCACGGTCACATATCTTGTGATCGACACGAGCCTCTTCCTTCCCTCTTCGCCTTCCTTCTGCATCTCTTCGAGAGCGGGAATGGCTATGGTAAGGAGCTGTATGATGATACTCGATGTAATGTAAGGTGTGATATTCAGCGCAAAAAGCGACATGTTCTCAAAGGAACCGCCGGTAAATGCGTTGAAAAAGTTGAAGGAATCACCTGTGATCTGCGAGAACCACTGGGCAAAAAAGTCCCTGTTGATCCCCGGCACCGGCAGCTGGCATCCCAAACGTACAACGACCAGCATCAAAAGCGTAAAGATGATCCCGTTTCTGATCTCTTTGATCTTGAATGCGTTGCGTACTGTCTCAAACATCAGATCACCTCGGTTTTTCCACCTGCTGTTTCAATTTTCTGTTTTGCTGTCTCTGAAAAAGCTTTTGCCTTTACGGTCAGCTTCTTGCTGATATCTCCCGCGCCAAGTATCTTAAGGCCATCCTTTATATCCTTGACGATCCCTTTCTCAAGCAGATCCTCAGCGGATACGGTGGCTCCGTCCTCATAGAACTGCTCGAGCTGGCATACATTAAGTGTCGCGTACTCCTTATGATTATAGTTCTTGAAGCCTCTCTTGGGAATCCTTCTGTAAAGGGGCATCTGACCACCCTCAAAGCCAATACGTGGAGCACCTGATCTTGCCTTCTGTCCCTTATGTCCGTAGCCCGCGGTCTTGCCGTTTCCCGAAGCATGACCTCTGCCCTTTCTGTATCTGTTTGCTGTCGATCCCTTCGCGGGACGAATCTCATGTAATTCCATTTCTCTCTCCTTTGTTTGCTATCATCGCAGAAGCTGAAAGCTTTGCTTCTTTATCCCAAGTTTGCAGTTCTTACGGCGAGATTTATCGAGCCGTCTGCAAACTTGCTGAAGCTGAAAGCCTTGCTTCTTTATTTCAAGTTTGCAGATCTTACGGCGAGATTTATCGAGCCGTCTGCAAACTTGCTGAAGCTGAAAGCTTTGCTTCTTTATTTCAAGTTTGCAGATCTTACGGCGAGATTTATCGAGCCGTCTGCAAACTTGCTGAAGCTGAAAGCTTTGCTTTCAGATTCCACTCGCCTTTATCCTTTACCCTCAGTCTATCTCCTCTACCTTGAGAAGATGCTTTACCTGGCGCACCATGCCTCTTACCGCATCGTTGTCGGGAAGCTCTACAGTGTGATAGGTCTTGCGCAGACCGAGAGCTTCAACGGTTTTCTTGTGCTTGGGAAGAGCTGCTATAGTGGACTTCGCCAGAGTTATCTTAAGCTTCTTTGCCATTATGCCCTTACCTCCTCTACCGTCTTGCCTCTCTTACGAGCCACATCCTCGGGTGATGTGATCTGAGTGAGCGCATCTATTGCCGCAAGTACGACATTCTGCTTATTGTTGGAGCCAAGTGACTTGGTCCTGATATTTCTGATGCCCGAAAGCTCGCAGACGATACGCGCGGGACCGCCGGCTATGATACCTGTTCCTTCGGGAGCTCTCTTTAAGAGTATCTCCGCTCCGCCGAAGTGTCCTATAAAATCATGTGCTATGGAGCCATTCTCGTCAAGTGCCACGGATACCATATGCTTCTTGGCATCCTCCCTGCCCTTACGGATCGCCTCGGGTATCTCGGCTGCCTTTCCAAGTCCTACTCCTACATGACCTTCCTTGTCTCCTACTACTACCAGGGTGGAGAAACGCATATTACGACCACCCTTTACGACCTTGGTGACTCTCTTGATGGTTACGACCTTGTCGCTGAGACCATCATCGGGCTCTCTGTCGTTTCTGGAATTTCTTCTTCTGTCTCTGTTATCTGCTTCCATGTGTCCTCTCCTTTCCCTTAGAATTTAAGTCCGGCTTCACGTGCCGCATCGGCAAGCGCCTTTACCTTGCCGTGATAGATGTATCCGCCTCTGTCAAATACCACTTCCTCTATGCCCTTCGCCTTTGCACGCTCAGCTATGACCTTTCCGACGCACTCGGCAGCTTCTATATTGTCAGTAAACTTGACCTGTCCTTTGATATCCTTCTCTGTCGTAGATGCCGCCACAAGGGTCTTGCCCTCTGTATCATCTATGACCTGAGCATAGATATTTTTATTGCTTCTGAATACCGCAAGTCTCGGTCTCTCAGCCGTACCGCTGAAACGGTTCCTGATACGCATGTGCTTCTTTTCACGCACTGCAGCTCTTGATTTTTTCTTGATCATATCTGTCCTTTCTGGTTTTCACCGCATGAAAAGCTTTTACTCTTCACGACTTATTTCTTACCGGTCTTACCGACCTTACGTCTGATCACTTCATCAATGTACTTGATACCCTTACCCTTATAAGGCTCAGGTCTCTTCTTATCACGTATCACCGCAGCATACTGGCCTACAGCCTCCTTGCTTATGCCGGACACTATGATCTGATTGTCCTTTACCTCTGTAGTGATGCCTTCGGGATCCTCCATTACTACCGGATGTGAAAATCCGAGTGAGAGAGTGAGGGTCTTGCCCTGCTTATTTGCCCTGTAGCCGACACCATTGATCTCCAGAGTCTTGCTGTAACCCTCTGTTACACCGATCACCATGTTGTTCAGAAGTGCCCTTGTGAGTCCGTGGAGCGACTTGGTCTCCTTCTCATCATTGGGTCTCTCTACTGTTACCTTTCCGTCTTCCTGCTTTATCGTGAGCCGTGCGGGGAGCGTCCTTGAGAGCTCTCCCTTGGGTCCCTTTACAGTCACCGTATTATTTTCTGCCACACTTACCGTTACTCCGGCAGGTATGGCGATAGGCATTTTTCCTATTCGTGACATGCCCGCAACCTCCTATTATTTACCAAACGAACGCAATTACTTCTCCGCCTACGCCGAGCTCTCTTGCTTTCTTGTCAGTTACTACACCTTTGTTTGTAGAGATGATAGCTACACCGAGACCACCGAGCACTCTGGGAAGCTCATCCTTGCCTGCATAGATACGCAGACCGGGCTTTGATATCCTCTTTATGCCGGTAAGTACCTTTTCTTTCTTGTTGTCGTTGTACTTCAGCTCTATCTTGATGTTCTTAAAGTCTTTTCCTGCGTCGACCAGCTCATATTTCCTGATATAGCCCTCGTCCAGAAGTATGCCGGCGATGGCGAGCTTCATCTTTGATGCAGGGATCTCGACTGTATCATGTTTTGCAGTATTTGCGTTACGTATTCTTGTAAGCATATCTGCAATCGGATCGTTAGTCGTAAGCATTTATCTGATCTCCTTTCTTCTTACCATGAAGCTTTCTTAACACCGGGAATCTGTCCCTTGTATGCCAACTCTCTGAAGCATATACGGCAGATACCATACTTCTTCAGTACTGAATGAGGACGTCCGCAGATCCTGCAGCGTGTGTATGCTCTGGTAGAGAACTTCGGCTTCCTCTGCTGCTTCCGTTTCATTGATAATTTTGCCATATTATACTGCCTCCTGTTTCTCGAACGGCATATTGAAGAGCCTCAGAAGCTCTCGTGCCTCTTCATCGGTCTTTGCTGTAGTGACTATGATGACATCCATGCCTCTGATCTTGTCGATCTTATCGTACTCGATCTCGGGGAAGATGATCTGCTCTTTGATACCGAGAGCGTAATTGCCTCTGCCGTCAAACGAGTTTGCCGATACGCCTCTGAAGTCACGTACTCGGGGAAGAGCGAGGTTTACAAGTCTGTCGAGGAAGTCATACATCTTTTCACCTCTTAAGGTCACCTTGCATCCGATGGACATACCTTCTCTGATCTTGAAGTTTGCGACAGCCTTCTTTGCCTTTGTCGTAACCACGTGCTGTCCGGTGATCTTCTCGAGATCGGCCACGGCTGAATCAAGGAGCTTCGCATTGTCCTTTGCTTCACCTACACCCATGTTTACCACGATCTTTTCGATCTTGGGGATCTCCATGATATTCTTGTAGCCGAATTTCTTCTGCATGGCATCCCTTATCTCTGTGTTGTATTGGTCTTTATATCTGCTCAACTCATCGGCCTCCTTCTCAGTCTATGACATCGCCTGTTGACTTGGCGATGCGGACCTTCTTGTCCCCGTTTATCCGGAAGCCGACACGAGTAGGCTTACCGTTATGCACATACATGACATTTGAAATGTCTATGGTGCCTTCCTTGCGAGTGATGCCTCCGTCAGGATTTGCAGCTGAGGGCTTCTCATGCTTTGTGAGCATATTGACACCCTCTACGACAAGCTTGCCTTTTTTGGCATCCACTGATGTGACCTTGCCCTGCTTACCCTTATTTCTTCCTGCGATGACCTGTACGGTATCGCCCTTCTTGATCTTTGTTGTCGCCATGATGACCTCCTTATAATACTTCCGGAGCCAGTGAGACTATCTTCATGAACTGCTTGTCACGAAGCTCACGTGCTACGGGTCCGAAAATACGTGTTCCTCTTGGCGTATTGTCATCCTTTATGATGACTGCCGCATTCTCATCGAAGCGGATGTATGAGCCGTCTTTACGACGGATCGACTTTACAGTACGCACTACCACTGCTTTTACCACGTCACCCTTCTTTACTACGCCGCCGGGAGTGGCATCCTTTACTGTGGCTGTGATGATATCGCCTACACTGGCATATCTTCTTGTAGAGCCTCCCATTACCCTGATGGTGAGGAGCTCTTTCGCGCCGGTATTGTCAGCGACTCTTAGCCTTGTTTCCTGCTGTACCATTTTCCTCTCCTTTCAGGTTTACTTTGCTCTCTCTACTATCTCTACGAGTCTCCATCTCTTTGTCTTTGAGAGGGGACGTGTTTCCATTACCTTCACTGTATCTCCGACATTCGCTTCATTCTTTTCGTCATGTGCATGAAGCTTGTAAGTACGTTTCACGATCTTCTTATAAAGGGGATGACGTACATTGTCCTGTACAGCAACAGTGATGGTCTTGTCCATTTTGCTGCTTGTGACCTTTCCTGTACGGGTCTTTCTCAGATTTCTCTCTTCCACGTTTATCTCCTTTCCGATCAGGCTTCAGCCGATTTCTCGGTGATGACCGTCTGAATACGCGCTATGTTCTTTCTGACCTCTCTGATGCGAGACGTGTTGTCCAGTTGGTTCGTGGCATTCTGGAAACGAAGATTGAAAAGCTCCTTCTTTGCCGCGGTGAGATCACTCTGAAGCTCCGTTCCGGACTTCGCTCTGAGATCTTCGATAAACTTATCCGATTTCATTAGTTGTCACCGCCTTTCGCCTTTACTTCCTCCGCAAGGTCATCCTTTGAATAGATCTTGCACTTGCAGGGGAGCTTGTGTGATGCCAGTCTGAGTGCCTCTCTGGCTACCTCCTCGGAAACTCCCGCTATCTCAAACATTACTCTTCCGGGCTTTACTACCGCCACCCAGTACTCCAGAGCACCTTTACCTGATCCCATTCGGGTCTCGGCGGGCTTTGCCGTAACGGGCTTGTCCGGGAAGATCTTGATCCATACCTGTCCGCCACGCTTGATGTATCTTGTCATAGCTACACGGGCAGCCTCTATCTGATTTGACTTGATCCAGCAGGGCTCTGTCGCGACGATACCGTATTCGCCGTATACTATCGTATTGCCTGAATTAGCCTTGCCGCGCATCGTTCCGCGCATCTGCTTACGATGCTTTACTCTCTTCGGCATTAACATTATCTGTCACCCTCCCTCCTGCTGTTGTTTCTTCTTCTGTTGTTGTTCCTTGCATTGGGATCCTCAGGCAGATCATCTTCGGAAACCGCATATTTGTGCTTTCCGAGCACCTCATCCTTATAGATCCATACCTTTACGCCGATCTTGCCGTAGGTCGTATCAGCCTCGGCAAAGCCGTAGTCGATGTCGGCACGGAGTGTCTGAAGGGGGATGGTGCCCTCCGAGTAGAACTCCCTGCGGGCGATATCCGCTCCGCCGAGTCTGCCGGATACGCTTGCCTTGATA
This sequence comes from uncultured Lachnospiraceae bacterium, assembly GCA_905235585.1. Lineage (GTDB taxonomy): Bacteria > Bacillota > Clostridia > Lachnospirales > Lachnospiraceae > NK4A144. Next base: position 12,613 of record CAJOME010000037.1, read on the forward strand.
CCCTTGGCTCCGTTCTTCATTGTCCTCTGCATTGCTGACTTCATGGCTCTTCTGAATGATACACGGTTCTCAAGCTGGCTTGCGATGTTCTCGGCCACGAGCTGTGCATCCTTGTCGGGACGTCTCACTTCTCTTACATCAAGCACAAGACTGTCCTTTGAGAGCTTTTGCAGCTTCTTCTTTGTCTTCTCTATCTCGGTACCGCCTTTACCCATTATGATACCGACCTTTGAAGCATAGACTATTACTTTCGCGCGTCCTGCGGCTCTCTCTATCTCTATCCTCGATATGCCTGCCGCATACAGTTCTTTCTTCAGATATTCCCTTATCTTGTAATCCTCTATGAGGTTATCCGCAAACTCGGTGTCGGACGCAAACCACCTTGAACTCCAATCCTTTATGATACCTACTCTGAGGCCATGGGGATTAACTTTCTGTCCCATATATTAGCTCCTTTCATCCAGTACAACGGTAATATGGCTCATCCTTTTCAGGATCCTGTATGCGCGTCCCTGAGCCCTGGGCTGTATACGCTTCATTACCGGTCCCTGGCTGGCATAGCACTCTGCTATGTAGAGCCTTGCGGGATCCATGCCGTTGTTGTTCTCTGCGTTTGCGACTGCTGAATTGACAAGCTTCAGTATGACCTCTGATGCATATCTGGGATTATATGCAAGGATCGCCTTCGCCTCGTCTACACCCTTACCTCTGATGGCATCGAGCACGAAGCAAGCCTTCTGTACCGGAACCCTCGCATAGGATAACCTGGCGTGCGGTCTCTTTTCCCTGTTATTCTCGTTTCTCTCTCTTTTGATCTGGGATCTATGTCCTTTTGCCATGGATTAACTGACCTCCTTTCCTGATCATCCTGTTATCTTACGCCTGATTTTGACTCAGACGAGGAATGTCCACGGTATGTCCTGGTTGCCACAAACTCTCCGAGCTTGTGTCCTACCATATCCTCTGTTACATATACGGGTACATGCTTTCTGCCGTCATGTACCGCTATGGTATGTCCCACAAATGAAGGGAAGATGGTAGAGCGGCGTGACCAGGTCTTTATTACTTCTTTCTTGCCTGACGCGTTCATCGCGTCTATCTTCTTCAAAAGACTCTCATCTGCGAATGGTCCTTTTTTTATTGAACGTGACATCTGCCTTTTCCCTCCTTAACCTAATGCCTTACCGTTTCTTCTTCTCACGATCAGCTTGTTGCTTGCCTTCTTGGCCTTTCTGGTCTTATAGCCGAGAGCGGGCTTGCCCCAAGGAGTCGAGGGTCCGGGACGTCCGATGGGAGCGCGTCCCTCACCACCGCCGTGAGGGTGGTCATTAGGGTTCATTACCGAACCACGTACAGTAGGACGGATGCCCATGTGGCGGATACGCCCTGCCTTACCATAATTGATAAGGTTGTGATCTATATTTCCTACAGTTCCTATCGTAGCTCTGCACTCGATGGGAACCATCCTCATCTCTCCTGAAGGAAGCTTTATCGTAGCATACTTGCCTTCCTTGGCCATGAGCTGCGCATTTGTGCCCGCGCTTCTCACCATCTGTCCTCCCTTGCCGGGATAGAGCTCGATATTGTGGATCTCGGTACCTACCGGAATATAAGCAAAGGGCAGGCAGTTTCCTACTCTTACCTCGGCCTCGGGTCCGTTCATGATTGTCATGCCGTCCTTGAGTCCCTCGGGAGCAAGGATGTATCTCTTCTCTCCGTCAGCATAGATAAGGAGCGCGATATTCGCCGTCCTGTTAGGATCGTACTCAATACCTGCCACACGTGCCGGTATGCCGTCCTTGTCATTTCTCCTGAAATCTATGATCCTGTACTTCTGTCTGTTGCCGCCGCCTCTATGACGTACGGTTATCTTGCCCTGATTGTTTCTTCCCGAATGCTTCTTCTTTGTGACAAGAAGTGATTTTTCGGGAGAAGTCTTTGTGATCTCTGAAAAATCAGAGCCCGTCATGTTTCTTCTTGACGGTGTGTAGGGTTTATAAGTCTTTATTCCCATTTTCTTATCCTTTCCTTTATTCTGAATATCCTTATCGTCCGGTGTCCTGGTCTGATCCACCGGGCATAGCTTTATCTCAGATGTATCTGCTCAGGCCTGTCTCAAAGTCCCGCAAAGATCTCTATCTCCTTAGAGTCCTCTGTCAGCTTGACTATAGCCTTTTTCCTTGCAGCGGTCCTGCCCTCCACATAGCCTCTCCTGCGCTTTTTGCCGGGAAGGTTCATGGTATATACCTTTTCAACCTTTACGCCGTCAAACATCTTCTCGACTGCTTCCTTTATCATGGTCTTGTTTGCCTCAGGAGCAACGTAGAATGTGTACTTCCTCTCAGCCTGCGCGTTCATTGACTTCTCTGTGACTACAGGTCTGAGGATAACGTCATAATATTTTATATCAGCCATTACGCGTATACCTCCTGGATCTTCTCTACAGCCGCTTTTGTGGCCACGACTGTGCTGTACTTCATGATATCGTATGTGTTGATGCTGTTTGCCTGAGCGGTCGCTACCTTGGGAAGATTCCTTGCGGAAAGTATCACGTTCCTGTCAAGTGAATCAAGCACCACAAGCGCCTTTTCAACCTTGATCGCATCAAGCACCTTCTTGAACTCCTTGGTCTTGATCCCGTCGAGCTTCAGATCGTCAAGTACAAAAAACTTCTCTGCCTCAACTCTTGATGTAAGCGCACTCTTAAGAGCGATCCTCTTTTCCTTCTTGTTGAGCTTGAAGGAGTAATCCCTCGGTACCGGCGCAAATACCACTCCGCCGTGTCTCCACTGGGGCGATCTTGTCGAGCCCTGTCTGGCATGACCCGTACCCTTCTGTCTCCATGGCTTCCTGCCGCCTCCGGATACTTCGGATCTGGTCTTTGCCTTCTGTGTACCCTGACGGTTGTCGGCAAGATACTGTGTTACAGCCATATGTATGAGATGCTCGTTGACCTTGACTCCGAATACATTGTCGTCAAGCTCCATCGTGCCTGTCTCTTTTCCTGTCATATCGTAAGTCTTTACGTTTGCCATTTCAGCTTCCTCCTTCCTTTCGATTATTTAGAGACCTTTGTCGTCTCTTTGACCGTGATCAGAGCCTTCTTAGCTCCGGGCACCGCGCCCTTTATGAGCAGCAGATTCTTGTCGGCATCCGCACGCACTACTTCAAGATTGCGTACAGTCACTCTGACCGAACCCATGTGACCGGGCATTCCCTTGCCCTTGAATACGCGGCTCGGTGAAGATGTGGAGCCGTTTGAACCCTGATGGCGGTGGAACTTGGAACCGTGCTTCATAGGTCCTCTGTGCTGACCAAGTCTCTTGATAGCACCCTGGAACCCCTTACCTCTTGAGATAGCGGTGACATCCACCTTGTCTCCTACCTCAAAGATATCTGCCTTGATCTCTTTGCCGATCTCATACTCAGAGCTGTTCTCAAATCTGAACTCCCTGAGGTATCTCTTCGGCTCTACGCCTGCCTTCTTGAAATGACCCATATCGGCCTTGTTGGCACCGTGTCTGTGAGCTACGGTCCTGGCACCGCCCTTGTCCTTTGTGACGATCCTTTCCTTTTTCTCACCGAAGCCTACCTGTACGGCATCATATCCGTCGTTGTCTGCGGTCTTGAGCTGTGTCACCACACAGGGACCGGCCTCGAGTACCGTTACCGGTACCAGCACGCCGCTCTCATCAAATACCTGTGTCATACCTACTTTGGTTGCAAGTATTGCTTTCTTCATATGATTAGTTTCCTTTCCGTTGTGCCTCGGAGCAGCATATCTAAAATACCTGCTCATACACACTTCTTAGTTTGTATCAGTTTTTGGTCTTCATCTTGACATCGATATAAACGCCTGCAGGCAGTTCCATACGCGACATCAGATCGACTGTCTTCTGGGTGGGAGTGATCACATCTATGAGCCTCTTATGAGTCCTCTGCTCAAACTGCTCTCTTGAATCCTTGTACTTGTGCACGGCGCGAAGGATAGTGATGACTTCCTTCTTAGTGGGAAGGGGAACGGGACCTGATACATCCGATCCGCTCTTTCTCACTGCCTCTATGATCTTTGCCGCGGACTGATCCACGAGCTCGTGATCATATGCCTTAAGTGTGATCCTCATAACCTGTTTTGCCATAAAAAAAGTCGCCTCCTTAATAAATATTCTTGGGCGGTGACTGTACACATTGCCGGGTGTGTCCTATATATATTAAAGACAAACTCGCGCATCCATATCTCCAAGGCCAGTTCCTTTCGGCTTTGCCTCGTAGTTTTCTGCTGTACAGTGACTACTTCGCCAGTATCTACGACATGACTTTCGCTCCGCGGAATTACCTGATCCCTATGCCTTTGGGTCTAAAGGCGCCGGGCTTTGCAGCAACTTCCGTTTTCATCGCTTTTGCGTCACGGCAAGTGATAGATTAACACATATATGGGGGATAATGCAAGAAGTTTTTTAAGAAATTTGTTACTGTTCACACCTTACAGGTGCTCACAGCAACTGGATTTGCCCAATAAAATTGCCTTCGGCAATGGGGCAAATCCTTGTATTGGCTTCTGTAATCCTTCTCACGCTCAGCGCAGCAAGTGCGCAGAGCTGTCTGAACAGTAACAGAAATTTCAACAAATTTCAGCAGATCCTGGGAAGACCCTCTCCGACAAGAGGCCCGATCACACGTGTACCTCCGATGGCGGTACTCATCGTGACAACCGTACCGTCACCTTTTACGCCGCCTATTATCGCGGCATCCTTGCCGTATTTGCTCCTTTTTATTATATCCAGAGCCTGCTGCGCCTCCGCCCCGGGGAGAAGGATAACGCACTTTCCTTCATTGCCCATATATAGCGGATCAAGCCCCAAAAGCCTGCTGAATGCTGCTACATCTTGTGATATGGGGAGAGCTGTTTCTTCTATATAAATAGATCTGTCCGACACTCCGGCGAATTCATTGAGGATTGTCGCAAGCCCACCTCTTGTCACATCTCTCATGGCATGGATATGTATCCCGGCTTCGAGAAGATGTCCTACTATCTCACACAGGGGAGCAACGTCGGAAACGATCGAATTGCTTATCCTCATCCGTCCTGACAGTATCGCCGCATGGTGATCCCCGAGCGTACCGGATAATATCACGGTATCGCCTGGCTGTATCCCTGATGCCGATATCACCTTATCTCCGTCAAGAAACCCGACCCCTGAGGTATTTATCATAAGCCCCGGTGCCTTAGGGTCTGCAGGCTCCACCACCTTGGTATCGCCCGTGACGATCTTTACTCCGGCTTCCTTTGCGGTCTCCGCCATCGATGACACAACCCTCTTAAGGTCGTCCGTATCAAGACCCTCTTCAAGGATATAACCTGCGGTAATATATTGAGGCTCCGCTCCGCTCATCAGCATATCGTTTACGGTACCGCAGACTGCCAGCCTGCCTATATCTCCCCCGGGGAAAAATATGGGGTGCACAACAAACGAATCCGTAGTCAGAGCGAGCCTGCCGGCACCCGGCACCACAGCGGAGTCTGACAGCGCATCCAGATATTCATTGGAAAACGCCTCCTTAAATATTTCATCTATGAGCCGTGAGGTCGATACGCCCCCGGCTCCGTGTGTCCTGTCTATCCTGCTCATACCGCTTTATTATAATCCTCTGCCGGTATGTGTTCAATCAATGTCTGCCTGCCATATAGATGGCAATTTACGTTTTATGATTCCTTTACATCCCTATGAGAGTGTGCTATTGTGTACATACTTGATCAGCTGCATACGGAAGTCTTGAGCGGATCGCTCATATATTCCAACAATACAGAAAAGATACAGTTTTTATAAGGCTTTTTCTTTAGCTATTATTCTGATTTTCTATATTTCTTTGTTTTTCATGCTTCCCATGCATCTGTCAGGCGGTAACTATAGACGCTTTCAAGGATAAGGAGGTACGAACATGGGAGTAGAAAAGAATCATAAGGACAGATTATTCAATTTCATTTTCGGAAGGGAGGAGCATAAGGACTGGACACTGAGCCTGTATAACGCAGTCAACGGCTCGGATTATACTGATCCGGAGCTTGTGGATTTCAACACTTTGGAGGGCATACTGTATTTAGGTATGAATAATGATACTTCTTTCCTGATATTTGATATAATGACCATATATGAACATCAGGCATCATATAACCCCAATATGCCGCTAAGGATGATGGAATACGCGGGTAAGCTTTACTCAGGCTATCTGTCGAAGCATAAGTTAAATAAGTATGGCAGTACATTGCTGTCGCTTCCTGTGCCGAAGCTGGTGGTATTCTACAACGGAGAGAGGGACATTGAGGATGAGACCATACTGAGACTTACTGATTCATTCCCGGAAGATGAAAGGGGAGAGTCGGACATAGAGGTCAGGGTGAGGATGCTCAACATCAACTATGGCAGGAATAAGGAGCTGCTTGATGCCTGCAAGCCACTTTCGGAATACGCATGGTTCGTACAGGAGATACGAAGGAACCGGAAGAGCAATGAAATCGAAAAGGCAGTAGACATGGCGATAGATGCCATGCCGGGAGATTATGGCATAAGGGAGTTTCTTCTTTTACACAGAGCGGAGGTGTACGGTTTGCTGGATACGGAATACAACGAAGATGAGATACGCGAGCTGTTCATGGAGGACGGCAGAAGGGAAGAGCGCAAGAATACGGAGGCTGAAAGACAGCGCGCGGATGCCGCTGAAAATCGCGCAGAGGCAGCTGAGGCGCGGATAAAGGAGCTAGAGGCACTACTGGCTGCTAAAAACTCTTAAACGAAAGTCCCAAAACAGAAATCCGCTATTTTTGCAAGGCAAGTTTTTGAAAAAGCTCCTGTGCGGTGGTTGCGGTGAAGTCTCCCGCGGTGTTGCCTTTGAATGTGGCGTAAAACACGGGAGAATTATCTTCATTTATGCTGAGTCCTAGCATCAGACCTTCTATGTCGTCCTCTTGCTTTTCCCGTTCCTCACGCAGCTCTTTCATTGATTCGTCAAGGCTTTTCAGCAGAGTCTTAAGATTTTCTTCTTCGGGATCATCATTTATCCATGACTGCATCTGCTCGGGGGTAAGCAGGATATTATATTGTCCTTTGAATCTCCATATATTTCCGCGAGCGTCGTTCTCATCGGGAGAACTCACGTTTATTTCCGTGTCATCACCGTATCTATTCTGCATATCTTTTATGGCGGAATAGGCAACTGATCGTATATCATATTTGTTGGTTGCCATTTTATCTTTTGCCCAACGCAGACAATAAACAGAATACTCTTTTAGCTGTTCTTTAGCTTGATAGTCGTCACCATTTTTCATGAAGTTATCTGCGACATTCAACATTTCTCTCGCACTATTATACGCTTTAGGGTCTATTATCCGCATTGTATCAATATCCGACAGTATTCCCAACTTTTCATATACCTCTTCAGTTGTTTTCCCGCTGACAACACCCGGTCTGTTGTCATAAGCTAAAGAAGCATAGCCGGATTTTGAAATGTCC
>CAJOME010000038.1 GCA_905235585.1 uncultured Lachnospiraceae bacterium
CGCCGTAGCCCGCTACGGCTCTCTTCTCCGCCTTGCTTACGACAAGCCAGCCTTCGCTAAATGGCAAAGTTATTTATTAACAGCTCCTAAGAAAGTACAGTATAAGTATATATCAAGTTACGGGGACGGCTTTATTCGCATCCATGCGAAGACACCTCGAAAATGCATCCATGCATTTTCGCCCCTGATAGTGAGTACTTTCAAGTGCTATTACGAAACTTGTTATGCGCACCAAAACTACATGACTCACTTCGAGCCCTGCTATACAGCGTATATCGGCTCTACGGTCTTGCATATGGTTTTTGCGAAGCGAGATAACTTCGAGCAACAAACTCTATGCAAGCCGTAGAGCCCCTACCAACTGTCCCAAAAAAGTAATTTCACTCTGACAAAAATGCCAGCTTCAGCTTCACTATATTAACCAGATAATTCTTCACGGTCTTTGGTATCTTCACAGTGGTGTCGTAGTCCTCGGTCCAGTCTACGGGGAGATCCGCTATCCTGACTCCGCTTCTTTCAGCCCTGAGCAAAAGCTCTATCATATAGAACCATCCCTTGTCGTCGCTGCACTGCTTTACGAGCTCCTCCGCCTTCTCCTTACGGATGAAGGTAAAGCCGCAGATGGCATCAGTCGCCTTCATACCGAATACCGTTTTAAGCAGAACGAGAAGTCCGGCAGAGGTGATCTTGCGATACCACTTCCGTCCCGTGGTGTGAGACCTCCTGTGAAATCTCGATGCATTCACATAGTCAATGCAGGGTCTCTGATCAAATATCCTGAGTGTCTTTGCCAGATACTTTAGATCTGTGGACAGGTCTATGTCCATATAACCCACGATCTCTGCGGTATTTCTCTCTACGCCTGTCTTAAAGGCTATACCCACTCCCCGCTCTTCTATGCGGATATAGTCTACCTCTTCATATTTCTGCGCGAGCCTTTGCCCGATCTCTTCGGTGTCGTCGTCCGAGCCGTTATCCACTATGGTAAGCCTGTAGCTCTCACCATACAGAATGCTCCCTTCCTTTGAGGCGAGTGCCCTGAGATACGCGGCGCATTTTGTGATACCCCTCTCGAGTCTTAAATGTTCATTCAGTACCGGAAATAAAATATTGAGCTTCATAAGTATTCATCCATATCGTAAACTGTATTTATCTTTCCAGAGAGCACGCTCACCATCCGGGGATGCTCTGAGTTTACCCTGATCACTGTAGGTCTCGAATCATCTACCTCTGAGGATCTGAGTATGGGCTTCATGGAGTACAGCGACCTCTCATAGCTGTAAGTATACTCCGGTCTCATGTATTTGTCCGCAAGTCTGCTCATATACGGCCATGCGCTGTCAGGCTTATGCGCACAGCGGCTGCAGTTGCAAAGCTGTGCCGGAGAGCACTCCGTCCCCTCCTGACACTTAAAGGCCGGCAGCCTGTCATAGCTTGTCACATGCGGTGTAAAGGTGACTGATGTAAGCGAGTGGTAGCCTGTCTTTCCGAAGGGCATGATGGAAAAGAACGGTCCGTCCATAACGGTAAGTCCTATATTCCTCAGGTCTCCCTCTGCATTGCATAGGATTATCTCGCACAGCTCATATTTTATCGCGAAGGTGGTATCGGCTGCCTGCCCCGCTCCGTCTGCATCATGCACCATAGACAGCACCTGATTGGTCGAGGCATAGGTCGCATTCAACAAATACGGTGTCTCTGCCTGCAGTCTGTCGCCCTTACAGATGAAAGCTATCTCAAAGACGTCCTTTTGCCTTCTGATATCCTTAAGTCTGACCTCACATACAAGCTGCACGTTTGGCAGGGTCTCAAGCTCCTTTAAGAACCAGTCTTTAAGGATCATCGCATCATAGGTATCCTCTTCCGTAAGAAATGCTCCGCTGCACATCCCCGGTTTGAAATACGTATCGGGAGACAGAGCCTCGCATCTGATGCCCGCCGCGATACAAAACTCCTGAAACTCCTCTGCCCCCGTCCAGGAGAACTCACTCCCGGTGGCGTAGATCTGCCTGAACGAATCGTTTATCGCAAAGGAAAAGTCCTCATGAAACCTCCGGTAGTATCCGGCGGATTTGAGTGCGGTAGAAAGGCTCCTCGGGTAATGATAGCCCATATGCACCCTTGCCTGGTTGATAAAGGTGGCTCTGGAAAAGGGCTCGCTGTCATACTCCAATACCAGAACCTTCTCTCCCTTCTTTCCGGAATACAAAGCAGCATACAGACCGTACAGCCCGGCGCCTATTATTATCTTGTCGTATACGCTTCCCAACAGATCTCCTCTCTCGCAGTCAGTTGCCTGATATCTTCTCGATATCCTCTATGAGATGGTGCCGCTGCCTGAACGAGAGATCGATCAGCACGCTGAGATACCTGAGCACGATCGTGAAGAGTCCGAAGACACCGGTGAAGCCAAGAGACAAAAAGCCCATAAGCGACACCCAGCCTGAGGCCAGATGCTGATCCATAAAATATGACCAGACTGTAAAAGCCACGACCCCGAGAGCTATCACTATGAACATTATGCAGATCCCGAGAGAAATGCGCTCCAGAAGATCCGTAAAGTATATAAAGGAATCTACGGCCAGATTCATACGCTCATCGCTCCTGCCGTGCTTCGGAGCCGTCTGCGCGCCGCCTGTCACGTCATATGTCAGTCTGTCCGCCTTTAATCCGCAGTTCATATACACAGCTTTACGATAAGGTATGAAGCTGCCGACGGATCTGATCCTGTTTATGGCGCGTCTGGACAGGAGCCTGAAGGTCTCGGGACCTATGCTGTACTGTCCGTGACTGAATCTGTTGTACAGGGAATAAAAGCATTTTGAAGTAAATCTCATCCTGTAATTGCCGGATACGGATACGATATCGCTTCCCTCAAGGCATTTGCCATACGCATCGGTCAGCATATCGATCGGATAATCTATGCTCAGATCGTCAAACTCAAACACATAATCTCCTATGGACATATCCCTGCCTATATTCATGGCGGATTCTATGCCCTGCTTCAAGCCAAGCTTTATGATGCTCACCATGTAGTCCGCCGGCTTCTCACTGAAGTACCGGTGTATCTCGTCTATGCTGCCGTCTGTCGAGTCATCGTTTACCAGTATCAGCTCACACTTGTCAAAGGAGTCCCTGCATTTTCCCATGACCTCATCCAAAAACTTTCTGATGCGCCCTTCGTCATTATGGATATAGGTCACTACGGAGACAAATTTAGGCTCCCTGTCAGAATGCGGCATCTTCTCCATCCTCCGTTTCCGTATAGTGCGAATATGTCACAAAGTTCATCTCGATATCCGAGAGTGTGGTCGCCATGACCTCCTTTACCTGTCTGTTGAGTCTTTGCATCTCATCGGCTCTCAGCGAATATTCCATACTCGGATTAAAATAATTGATCTCCTTGTCCGCATATCCGTCAAAGCCCGCGAGGGATATCCTCCTGATCCCGAGCCTCTTTATCACCTTTAAGAGCATAAGGAGCGAATTGTCCTTTATATGCTCCTTCATCTCAAGCAGCGGATACCTCTCTATATGATAAACCCTGTGTGACCCGTGTATGCATTCCACATTTGAAGTGGCGATGATCCGCGTGTCCGCATTCTTTACCTCATGCAGACTGTCTGTCATCTCCTGATATCTCTTGCGGTTTGTCGTAAAGACATAGTCGATATCAAATGCCTGCGGAAGGTAGTTGATGCTGATCGTGACAGGCCTGTGCTCTTTGATGTACTCGTGCACCTTGTCCGCCTGCAGCTGTATGTTCTTGCCGGGTCCGATGATAAGGATATCCTTGTCCTTAAGCTCCTCTCTCAGCAGCTCTGTAGCCTCATCATCCGCGATATGCTCCTGTCTGTATCTTTCGTAGGTCTCCCTTGAAACCTCTCTGTCGTAGAGAAGCCTCTTTTCCTCAGGCTCTATCGTCTTCAATATCTCATCGAGATGAGTGACCGACAGATTCTGTCTCTGCTGATAATCACTCAGATATGTCGGATGACATCTGTTCAGCGCGGTAAGGTAGAAGAAGGTCTTGTAGCCCCACGGGCTTGTCTTGTAAAACTTCATGACAGACTCTTCCGTAGCTTCAAGTACCGGATCTATATCATAATGCTTCCCGTAGTTCTTATTCAGCTCCATCATGAGCAGCTCAAGCGGAGCATTGCCCGCGCTCTTGCCCATACCGAATATAGTACCGTCTATTAAGATGTCGTGCCTTCCGGGCTTTTCAAGAAAGGCTATCCCGTTTGCGTAGGCAAGCTGGAAATTGTTGTGCGCATGAAAGCCTATCGAGATATCCGCATCCATGTTCTCATCGAGAATGTCATATATATGCAGCATATCTTTGGGGTTTAAGAGACCGTAGGTATCCACCATGGATACCGCATAGGGCTTTACCTCATTCACAAGCCCCGTGAGTTCCATGAGGCTGTCGTCGGTATAGCTTGTGACGGACACAAGCTGGGCAAAGACCTTGTATCCGAGCTTTTTTATCTCTGCACAGTAACCCAGAGCCTCATGCATCAGATGCTCCTTGAAGATCACGCGAATCGCGTCTATACCCGACTGACTCTGCGGCTCTATATGTGAGATATCGCAGGTGCCGTAGTCGATCATTGCTATGACCATGGGCGGGCGTTTCTTCTCAAGATCCCATATCCTTCTGATGGATGCGGTGTCAGGGAAGATACTCCTGTTGATATCAAAAGGCCGTCTGTCATCGATAAAGCCAAGCTCCACCATGTCCACGCCGGAGTCGACCAGCCGCTCGTATATACTCACAAGATCTGTATGCCCGAACTCCCAGTCATTGACGTAACCACCGTCACGGAGCGTACAGTCTAGAAGAGATATCTTTTTATCTGTCTTTATCATCAGACGAATCTTTCAATAATAGTCAGGCTGTCTATCTTTTCAAGTATTTCTTCCTTATCCTTTGAAGCCATTATTATCATCCTTACCATCTCCTGTCATGGCTGCCTCCTTATATCAGCTGCGTCTGTATTGCATTTTACTGTTACTATATGCCATCCGTGAAGTTAATACGTTCTTCCTCTATCACCAGCGGGCGGTCTATGACTCTCTGATTTATGCTCATGACGTATTCACCCAAAAAGCCAAGGAAGAAAAGCTGCACGGAGCCGATAAAGTACACTCCTATGACCATGGGTGCCTGTCCCACCGGGAAGTCATACCATCTGGTGAGCTTCATCACAAGATAGACCATGGCAACTATAAGACTTATGATAGCCATGATGAAGCCTCCGAAGGTCGCTACCCTGAGTATCCCTTTGGTGTAACTCGTAAGACTGAGCATCGCCGCATCGAAAAGCGTCATGAAATTATTGGAGGACTTGCCGGCTCTTCTCTTCTGCTGTTCATACTCTATCTCAAGATGATCCGGCGCGTACTCCGCGACTATCCCTCTGTAAAAGGGTGTGGGGTCGTCAAGCTTCCTTAGGATATCTATGAAGCTCCTGTCATAGAGTCCGAAGCCCGTGAACTGCTTGATCTGCTTCACATTGCCCATCTTGTGGACGAGCCAGTAATATATACTTCTGAAGAAATAGATCAGCTTATTCTCCCTGCTGCGACTCTTTATCATGCATACGACCTTATGTCCCTCTTCCCATTTATGCACCATCTCGGGAATAAGCTCTATCGGATCCTGAAAGTCAGCGCAGAGCGGTATGGTGCAGTCGCCGTCGGACTGGGTGAGCCCGTAATAGGGACTGTTGAACTGTCCGAAGTTCTTTATGTTGAATATCGCCTTTACCTTAGGATCTTCCCTGCAGAGCTCTCTGATGATGCCCCTTGTATTGTCCGTGGATTTGTTGTCGATGAAGAGGATCTCATAATCATAGTCCGGCAGCTCCTTCTTCAGCATATCCTTTACGGCCTCGCATATGGCTCTTGCGTTTTCCTCTTCGTTGTAACACGGTATCAGTATCGATATCTTCATAATTGCTTTCTCTTCCATCCTACCAGATGATCCAAGGTGCCACTCCTCTTTGTATGGCATTTTCAAGTATCGCCTTTTCCCTTGCGCTGTCCATACACTGCCAGAAGCCTCTGTGTGTATAGCTCATGAGCTCACCTTTTGCGGCAAGCTTTTCAAGCACATCCTTTTCAAGTATGGTCCTGTCTCCCTCTATCATATCGAAGACTCCGGGCTCCAGCACCATATACCCCGCATTGATTGGAGTCCCGTCAGAGGCATTCTTTTCCCTGAAGGATCTGACCGAATTGTTCTCGTCTATATCGAGTACGCCCTTCTCCTGCTCCCTTAGTACTGCAGTAAGCGTGGCTGTCTTGTGATTCTCTCTGTGAAAGTCAAGAAGCTTTGATATATTCACATCACATACACCGTCACCATAGGTCAGCATGAAGGTCTCGTCTCCCACATACTTGCGGATGCGCTTTACACGTCCTCCGGTCATGGTATCGAGTCCGGTGTCCACGACAGTGACCCTCCATGGCTCTATATGCTCGTCATGTATGACAGTCGTAAGCTTACCGCCGGTATAATCAAAGGTGACATCAGAGTTGTTGGTAAAATAGTTGTTGAACCATTCCTTGATATACTCCTGCCTGTATCCGGCGCAGATAATAAAATCATTAAAGCCGTAGCAGGAATACTCCTTCATAATATGCCACAATATGGGTTTGCCGCCTATCTCTATCATAGGCTTCGGCCGAAACTGTGACTCTTCCGAGATCCTCGTGCCTTTTCCGCCCGCAAGAAGCACTACTTTCATGTGTCTTTATTCTCCATCCTCCAACATGGCCTGAAATATATCTCTTAATCTTTTTAATGATTCGTTGTCAGGAGATTCTTTCAAAGCTCTGTCTATCTGTTCCAGCGCAAGTCTTACAAAACCTTGAAACTGTTTATTTGTCATTCCCATAGCATATACCTCCTTGATATGTTTATTTTATCACATATCGGGATAATCTACTATCTGACCTTCAAACATCTCATACCTGCCGTTGAGCCATTTGGAGAGCTCTCCCACGCGCATATTGTAGTATTCCGCCGGATCGCCCCAGAGTCTTACCTGCGGTCCGAAACGCGTATATGTATCGTATACCGGCTCCTCGTATTCAGACAGATAGCGTGATACGGCTTCATCCACGCGTTTCTTTTCAAAGCAGACATTCCTCATGTCATGGAGTGAACTGTAGAAAAGCTCTGCAAAATCTTCATTCTTAATAAGTGCTCTGAGCAGCCTGCTGCCTGTCGCGTCAGAGCCCCCATCCAGCACATCCTGTAATGTATCTTCTCCGTAGTCCTCTCCGCTTTCATATATCCCCGTGGAATAGTCCGTGTCAAAGACCATCATGCGCCATCTGCCGTCGCCCTTTCCCTTATTCCGGTCCGGCACTCTCGCGCGCCACATGAGCCAGTTGTTGTCATTGGTAAAGAAGCTGTCCTTATTGTCTATATATATATTGAAGGCACAGTAGTCGGCAAAGCTTTGCATGTCGAGCATGCTGCATGCCGTGATATAGCTGCTCTCATCGCTCATGTCGTTTCCGGTGATAAAGCTTACCATATCGTTAAAGAGCGTGATATCCCCGTCAGTACCCTCCTCCACGGCGCCGTTCTTTATCATCACCACATTCTCCGCTTTGACACCGTATCCGCTGTTTTCTATATAGTGTCCGTCATAGTCCTCCGTCATCGCGTACAAGCCCCAGTACTCCCCGTCTATGAAGAGCACCACCGGCACGGAGCCCTGTGTCTCGATCGCTCTGTCCGACACCAGCTCCTGCAGCATGGGATCGCGGAATCTCGCATAATCATAGTCGTTTCCGCCGTTTCTTAAAAGGAATGACTTGTGTCTGGCATGTCCGTCATCAAACAGATCATAGTATATGTTCTTATCTCCATACTCGCTGCGACATTTGAGCCTGAAGCTCTTTTGCATATATTTCCTTGAGTTCCCTCCCATGACACGTACTCCGAGTTCCGAAGAAAAGCCTCTCTCTTCGGGACTCACGGGGATATAGTCTATGGCGGCCGGACGCTCCCACTCTCTGCCCCGCATGAAGCAGTTGCCATAGAGACTGTCTGTGTCGGAGCTGTCTGTATCGGCTCCCTCCTCTGACAGGATATGCTCCTCATATATCCTGCCGAGCACGTATATGCCTCTCTCGTGGCTGAAGAGATCCTGCGGGTCAGCATACATTGAGATGACGGGCAGGCTGCCTATGGCATGCTCACGGTCTATCCCTATAAAATATGTGGCATTTGTCACCCTGCTCCTGGAGCCGTCGGGGATCACAGCCATAGCGCGTATCACATTGCCCTTTAGTACCGGCTCCGCGGGAACGAAGTCTCCGTCAGGGCATATATCGGTAAGAGAGCTTAGTGCATTCAGCTGTAAAGTACGATCCGCAAGCGGGATCGGTGCGTCATAGAGCAGCGACTCCTCCGTAGGCGTGCTGCCGTCCACGGTGTAGTAGATCTTAGCTCCCTTTACAGGACAGGATATCGTGAGAAAAAAAGGCTCGTCATAGAAGCCGGTATGTGCGCTGAAGCGCGGAGCGTATTCCTCCGGGAGTGCGATATCCTCCCCTGACTCCGCGGACGCGGGACTTTCTGTCATATATGCATATGCGGCACCGAAAAGCAGTAATACTGCCGCAAAGATGAGGATGAGCTTTGAGTCTTTCATGGCAGTCTACTCCAGACCTATGAAGCCGTCCTGAAGGCTCTCACCCCTCATACGCACATATCTGTCACTATAATACGGTGTCTCGGGAAAGATATCGTAGCCCCCGATGACATCCTCCGCCGGTACATAAACTGTATGTTCATTTCCTGCGGGATCGACCATGATCTCTTCACTGCATTCATACTGTATATACGGCATCGGCCAGACCAGACCCTCCACTTCGGAGATGTAGTCCGTATTAACCTTTACCGGAATGAGTATAAATACGATCAGGGAAAGAAACAGTGCCATACGGGCAAGCCCCTTTGAGCCTGACATATCCTTTATGACGGTACCGGATACAACAGACAGTGCGATGAGCATGGTGGCATATCCGTACCTCATGAGAGGAGCGGACAGCAGCCAGTATATCAGACCCGACATGGCCGCGATCATTATAAAGATATCACCGGTATCCTGCCCGGAGCGTATGCACTTCACGGCATATATCACAGCAAGTATCCCAAACAAGACGCACAGTATGAGCAGGACTCTGGGGATCTGATCGATCTCTGATACCCAGCACTGAAACCATGTGCTAAATGAGATCCTGTCGATATCCTCCAGCTCATAGTCGCGCAGCAGTCTGCCAAACATCACTATCTCCGCCCTGTCCCAAAAGGACACCTCAGCCGGAACCTTCCAGTCCACATTGAAGAGATCTATACTCTCCATGGGATACAGCAGGTATCCGCTCGTGACCACATTTCTGATAAAGAAAGGGATAACGGTGATAAGCGACATTACCGCAAATACCAGCGAGCTCCTGAATTTCTTATCTCTTATAAGCTTTATGAGTACATATACCGGAAGCAGAGCGGCTGTAGCTACAGAGAGCTTGACCGTGATATCACATACTCCGAGCAGGGCAAGCAGACCATAGGCTTCGCCTCGATCCTCACCGGTATCTGCCAGATCGCACCACATACCAAAGATATATATGAGGAGCATCATTGGCACGATGTCCGTGCCCAGAGAGGATATGCTGTCTATCGAATAAATAAAGTATACGACAGCCGATATCCACAAAAGCAGGGATCTGCGGCAGGATCTGCTTTCTATCATCTGACCGATGCGGGAGAGTGCTGTACCCAGTACGAGCAGAGAAGCAAACCCGTTTACTATATGGAGCGGATGCCCTGTAAAAGACAGGCTCATCAGCGCATGCAGAGGCATCAGGGCACTGCTGTATCCGAATCTCTTATGAAGGTTTGCAAGTCCCGGAACGACACGGTAGGTCTCTATCCATCTGACATTTTGAGCATGATAGAGATAGGTGTCCCAGTCGTGAGGCTCTGCCGCGGATATGACGACGAGCACCGCAAAGAGCAGTATCAGAGTGAGGCAAAGGCTTTTTGAAGACAAGAGCTCCTTTATGCGAGAGGCAAGCTCATGCCTCAGCAGTATGCATATGACGACGCCTGCCAGTGTTATAAAGATAAAAGCTGTGACATCCACAGCATGAAAGAGACTCCACAGCCCGGCATATACCGTAAGGAGTGCCATGCCCGATATGGCTACGGCACAAGCCGATCTTATCTCATATCCGAGCAGACGGCGGCACAGAGCGGCAAAAAGGGTACCGCATGCCAGACAGATAAATCCCATATATATGTATCCCAGTGCTGTAGCTATCATATCGTCTGCTCCGTTGCCTCAAACACTGTCTCCATATATACGAAAGGAGCTGTGTTTTCTTTTCTTATCACATACGTGTATTCGCCCTTATCGGATGGCAGATCACAGGATACTTCAGAGTCTCCGGCCGTCAGCTCGACAGACTGTATCAGCCTGCCGTCCCCGTACAGATCGAGATATGCCCCGGTTTCTCCGGCATATCTGCATGTCATACGGTAGCTCCGACCGTCATCGCGCGTAAATATCGGGTCAATAGGAGAGTTGATCACGGGACTCTTTAATATATCTCCGGATGCTTCGGTATGCAGGTATCCTTTCTCATCTATCGTCCCCGTATATTCATAGCCGGGAGCTACAGGCAGATCTATGGACATACCATTCAGGGGCAGCCCTGCCATACCGTCTATCGGAGCTGTCTCCGACAGATATACGGTGTAATCCTCTGCGACTGCTATCTCCTTATAGTATTTTTGTATATAGTCGGGACAGCTTTCGTATTCGCCCTCTCTTGCGAGTATGATGTTCCTGTCGGCATAAGCGGATCTGTCCCATTCCGTATAATAAAAGATATGATTATTGACAGACCTGTCCTCCGGCACGAAGGTCTCAAATACCCTCGAAGGATCCGAGAAACGGAGCTTTGCCGCCATATCTGTATCGTCTATGTTAAATGCTGTCGATACATCATATTCATCCATTAGAGCGAGCACCTGATCGATCGTCCTGAGATTCTTATCCTGCATATGGAAGTACTCAGTCTCGGCCTTAAACCCGTCAAAAAGACATACGAGCATCAGGATAGAGGATATCGCGGTGAGCAGCCAGCCCGGCATGGCGGTGATCCTATCCTTTTCCATAAGGGCAGCGAAGTTCATGGCTGCGCATATCATGAGGGGTACGATCCCAATGATGTGATACCGCGGCTGAGAGATGGTGAGAACCAGTATCACAAAGGTCCAAAGGGACATAGAGATCAGTCCGCTCTGTATCAGCTCACGCTTGTACCAGCCTGTGGGCAGAGCCGCTCCGGCGGCATCTCTTACTCTCCTGTAGAGCTGTATGCCAAACACATTTATAAGGGAATAAAGTCCGAATATCAGTATCACGCCGGCCATGGCCAACCGTATGAGTCCCATGATGCCTGCAAGAGATGTTATCCTCTCGGAATACGGCGTGAGAGCACGCAGCAGCACCAGCACATCCTGCGCCGCAACCGGGAGATTCTCAAACATCTCATCCAGAGAGCCTACGGTATAGGTATAAGCCTCTATGCCTCCGTGCAGACCGATGGCGAGACCGATAAGACTGACAGCTACGGTGCCTCCGGTGACGATCGCCCATTGTAGGCGCTTTTCGGGCGCTGTCTTCAGTATCAGAGGTATGATGAAGCATATGAGTACCGGAAGTATGCCGCACAGCAGCACATAAGTACCGCTTGCGATCCCGATGAAGAGTATCAGTATGGTGTATATCACAGCCAGTATGATATCAGGGATAAGGTATCTGCCCGACCAGTCTGTCAGCATCAGTATGAGCATGATGAGCGGAGTCAGCACCTTATATACATAGTATGCGCCCGCGAAGAAGAGCATATTAGTGTATTCGAGCATACCGAGATCATAGATCGTAAAGATGAGAGCCATTGCGAGGAATCGGTATTCCGGCTTTATATTCGCTATCGAAAGGAGCCTCCATATTACCCATGCCCAAAGCAGTATGTTTATTATGCCTGCTATGGCATATCCGAGATATATGTTTCCCGTAAGCATATATACAGGCAGAGCGATAAGTGATGACTCATCCATCTCGCCCTGAGACATATAGTTCCAATAGGGAAGAAAGAGGGTGTGCCTGTCCGCCATTTCGATCACATGGCGCATCACCATGGCAAAGTCGTGATCGAGGGCATCCCTCAGATGAAATATATTGAAATAAAAGAGCATAAGAACTTCAAGCGCTGCGGCGGCGCCCGTCACACATTCCTTCCAATGCTGTTTTATAAATCCCTTCTTCATCTTATTGAAAAGCTTCTTAATATTATATTATATTTACAAAATAATGTCTGTCACCAAAATACAGCCTTAATGTCCATTATAGGACATTTCAGATTGTGGCATATCTAACTGCTCCTCAAAGCACACCTGAAGTATCTTAAAGAGACGCATACACAGAGTATTATCGCTGTCGCTAACGATATAATGCTCACAATGTCAGAGTATTCGCATCCTGTGAATATCAACTCTACTGTCTGAAGATTGTTCTGTTCAGGCAGCGTGACTCGTAGGCTGCAGCGATTTCCTTTACTTATTTTCAAATCCTGCCCGCTTCCCTTGATGCGAGCGGTATATCCTTTATAGAATAATAATGGTATGTCTATATATGTATCTGTATCCGATTTATAACTGAAAGAGGTATATATACCCTCATGATCATATTCGCTTATTACAGCTTTGGGGCTATAGTATTCTATCGGAAAGTCATCCGGGGCATACCCCTCAGGTGCGTAGCCGTACTGATCGCGGCCTATGATTCCCGGTTCAAATCTCCCCTCTCTCGAATCAGAGAATACATACATTTTGCTATTGATATGTGTGTCGGATATAAAAAATGCCTGAAACATCGCTATCAACACTATACTGCCGTATATAATCAACCGGGTTCTTTTTGAAATCCGCAACAAAAGGGGATATATGATAAGCATGGCTCCGAGCAGTACCCCCCCTCACCTATATAATAAAATCTTGTAGCAAATCCAAAGGTACCTAGTATACTGTATATTTTTTCAAATTTACCCACTGTCTCCCATGGAAAAGTTTTTGAGGCCATAAAAAGAAAAAAGCCTCCTGCAGCCATAAGAGAAAAAGCAAATTTATCATGCTGTTCAAGTTCATTTTTTGTCACGTATACAAATAGAGCAAAAACAATGATCACAACAAGCCATAGCCCAATAAGTCCGACAGAATGATGGGACTGCTCTCCGGATCCACTAAGATTTGGTATCAGCTGAAGCATATGAGTCATATAGAAGGTTATGTCAGACATATCTCCTGTTGCCTGATCATGCGCTATATCAATATCTGAAGTGTAGTAATAAAGAAAGGGTACGATAAACCATATATTAAGCATTATCGTCAGAAAGACAGAATATAATATCTGTATATATCGTTGTTCCTTGATTATTCTATACAAAAAAACCACACCAATCATAAAGCATAATGCTGCAGCAGAAATCGCTGATACAACATGGGACTGAATAACTCCTGCCATACCTATCGCCAGTGGAAGCCATTGTCTTTTTTCTCCCACTACCACGTTATATAATCCAACAACAATAAGAGGCAGGAACACAAATGCAAGAGCCTCTGCAAAAGAGTATCGCCAAGTAAATACTGTTATTCTATACGGCAGAAAACCGTACAGAAACATGGTAAGTAACGCAATCTGTCGGCTCTTACTAATCGTTTTGCCTGCATAATATGCTGTGAGACAGGCAGATATGTTTATACAAATGAGCCATATCCTAAACGCACCTTCCATAGATATATGAAGCAACCTCAAAAATGCAGGTATGTATAAAAACAGTGATGGATAAAGCGTGCCTATCATACCTCTACCATATGACATTTCCGTATAAAGCTCTACGGGAAACTGTCCGTTCAATAATCCCCTATATATCCCTTCCGCTCTCGCCATGTGATAGGCTATGTCAGGGTGTTCTATAGAAGCAAAAGGTCTGTAGAATGCGTAGTTTATAAAGATCAAATATGAAATGAAACAGAGAATCTGTATCTTTTGAGAGATCGGCAACGACCAATAGTCACAACCTATGATATATACGCATATACCGCATACAACGATTATAATAAGCAAAGCATATACAACTGTATCATAATAAAACGGCTTCCCGTCTGAATATATAATTGTCCGTTTGATCGTGACGTTTCCAGCTCCGTTATACAAATATTTTATCTTAAGATTGTATATATTATCTGCCGAGGAGAAGATCACCTTGGAATTAGTCTCTTCTTTTGGCAAAACCTGTTTCAGGATTTCTTTTTCTCCGTCAAAAACCAGTATCTCACAATCTTCATCATTTTGATGATCCACATCTATGGTATATTTACCTGCATCCACATGAACATCAGGTATTTCGGCTACAACCTCACCTGCAGATATCCCCATTGATTCGTCTACTGTTACGGTTCCCCATGACGTATCAGCCTCTTCAGGTATCCCCTCATACTCATACAATCCATAATACAACTCATCATCCATCTGAAAATTGAGAAATGCTGCTAAAGAAACAAATGCTATAAATATAAGCAATAAAACGGCGATCCGTTGGTTGTGCTTATCTCGTATGATGCTATCAAATCTCATAGTCTGTCTCCTTATGCACCGGCAGGCACTCAGTCGAATCTTATATTAAGATCGCAGTATCCGGTGACACCGGGTACGTTTCCTTCGCTTGTAAACTGCCATATCTTGAAATCATACGGAAAATACGGTATGTAATCATCCTCCGATACATAGTCGGCAAACCATATCCCCATACCGTCGAGCATCTTCATATCGAGCATCAGCATGAAGGTCTTGCCATTACCGTATATCATCGTCTCTCTGCCGTTCTTTGACATCTCGTCCGCAAATGCCAGCAGATTCGCACTGTACTCCTGAGCGGTGAGCTGCTTTGTCCTGGGCTCGGTATCGTAGTTTTCCACCTTCTCTACATCGAGCACTATTGGCATATCGACCTCATAATCCTTTATGATATCAAGCACAAACCGCGCTTCTTCTCTGGCCTCCTCTTCATTCACGGCCTGAGTGACAAAGTAGACGCCGGTGTCCGCCCCGATCTTTTT
>CAJOME010000039.1 GCA_905235585.1 uncultured Lachnospiraceae bacterium
ACGACAACGCAGCATACGGCAAGTCAGACAAGCCAAATGCAAAGATTATTTGTTAACAGATCCTTAGTGCTATAGAAACGCAGTTACTAAGCAACAAAACTATATGACTCACAAGAGCCGATAGCATATGTCGTAAAAACATATACCTTTCGGGTCGATCCGCTTTGGGTCGTTATCGCGCCAAGCTGCACGATCCGACTGTGTACTGCAGCATCATACCAGCTCCGCCAGCTCGTATATCAGCCTTTCGGAGTCCTCCCATCCGAGGCACGGATCGGTGATGGATTTGCCGTATACCATATGATCGGATATCTTTTGATTGCCGGGCTCTATATAGCTTTCTATCATGAGACCCTTTACCAGCTTCTTTATATCGGGATTGTGGTTTCTGGAGTGGACCACTTCCTTTGATATCCTTATCTGCTCCATGTATCTCTTATCCGAGTTTGAATGATTCGTATCAACTATGCAGGCAGGATTCACAAGATCCCGTTCAGCATATTTCTCACACAGCAGAGCCAGATCCTCATAATGATAATTCGGCAGATTGTTGCCGTGTTTGTTTGTGGTGCCGCGCAGTATCGTATGAGCAAGCTTATTGCCGGAGGTATGCACCTCATATCCCCTGTATGTAAAGGTGTGGGGATTCTGTGCGGCGACAAGAGAATTCAGCATTACATTCAGGTCGCCGGATGTCGGATTCTTCATTCCCGCAGCACAGTCAAAGCCCGACACTACTATGCGGTGCTGCTGATCCTCTACCGACCTCGCGCCTATCGCGACATAGGAAAGTATATCCTGCACATACCCCCAGTTGTCGGGGTAGAGCATCTCATCCGCCGCAGTGAGTCCCGTCTCCTTTATAGCGCGGATGTGCATCCTGCGCATGGCTACCAGCCCCTTGTAAAAGTCAGGCTTACCCTCGGGATCGGGCTGGTGTACTATACCCTTATAGCCCTCTCCTGTCGTGCGGGGTTTGTTGGTGTATATCCTTGGTATCACAAGGATACGTTCCTTTACCTTCTCAGCTGCCCTCGCAAGTCTTGATATATAATCACAGACAGGATCTTCGCTGTCTGCACTGCACGGACCCATGATAAGAAGAAACCTGTCGTCCTTTCCCTCGATGATATCCGCTATCTGACGGTCTCTGTCACGCTTGATATCGATACACTCGTCGGACAGCGGAAACTCCTCTCTTATCTCGGCCGGTGTGGGCAGCTGCTTGATGAATTCCATTCCCATGATAAAACTCCAAAATGACAATAAACTAAAATAATGTTAGTATGATGCAATATAACACAAACAAAAACAGACTGACAATAGCTGTTAAAAAAGGACAGGGCAATGCCTGACAGGAAAACCGTAGCGGTAGCTATGAGCGGAGGCGTAGACTCTTCGGTAGCCGCCTATCTGCTTCATGAGCAGGGATACAATGTAATAGGGGTGACCATGCAGATATGGCTCGATGAAGGGCTGTATGAGCTCTCGCGCGCAGACGGATGCTGCTCCTTAAGCGCGGTCGATGATGCCGAAAAGGTGTGCGGCATCATCGGGATACCCCACAAGGTGGTAAACTTCAAGGATGTCTTCAGAGAAAAAGTGATACGGGATTTCATCGACGAATACTCTCACGGACGGACTCCGAACCCCTGTATAGTGTGCAACAGATATGTGAAATGGGAGTCACTGCTTCAGTGGTCCCTCGAAAACGGTGCCGACTATATAGCGACGGGGCACTACGCCAGAGTCGTATGTCTGGATAACGGCAGATACACGATACAGAGATCCGTGACCGATGCCAAGGATCAGACATATGCGCTCTATAATCTCACACAGGACCAGCTCGCGCATACACTTATGCCCGTAGGCGAATATGAAAAGCCCGAGATAAGACGTATCGCAAAGGAAGCCCGTCTTCCGGTATCGGACAAGCCTGATTCCGAGGAGATCTGCTTCATACCGGACAACGACTATGCCGGATTTCTTGAAAGGGAGCTCGGCAGCAGGACTCCGCCCGAGGGCAACTTCGTCACCTCTGACGGCAGGATACTCGGAAGACATAAGGGCATCACGCACTACACCATAGGTCAGCGCCGAGGTCTGGGTCTCCCCATGGGACATCATGTATTCGTCACCGGGATAAGACCCGAAACCAACGAGGTAGTGGTCGGCGAGGGGGATGATGTATATACCTCCACGCTCTCCTGTACCGGTCTCAACTTTATGTCCATATCGGGAGAGGAGCTTCCCGTTGGCAAAAGCCGCAGGCTTTTTTGCAGGATAAGATACAGACATCCCGGCGAATGGTGTACGGTATACCGCACAGCCGGAGACAGACTTGAGGCACGCTTTGAAGCTCCCGTCAGGGCGGTTACCCCCGGACAGGCTGCGGTAATGTATGACGGAGACCATATAGCGTGCGGAGGTACTATTGAAAAAAGAGAGACGGAATGAATTCGATCTGATACGCGCGGTATCCACTGTCGCTATCGTGCTCTTCCACTACAGCTTCGCGTTTATCCAGTACGGAGTAGGCGGCAGGTATATCTATTTCATGCAGTACGCGAACGGCGCGTGGGGAGCCCTTTTTGTCGCGGTATTTTTCATGCTGTCCGGCAGCTCGCTGTACTACAACTGGGGAGACAGACTGACTTCTCTTAAAGGAAAAGGCGGCATACTGGATTTTTATAAAAGGAGATGGCTTGCGATCTTTCCGATGTTTTATATCGCATGGTTCATTTTTTACATGATAAATGCCATATCCTTCGGAAGACTCTGGAACTGGGGCGGGAGCAAGGCAAATCTGCTGCTCACCTTTTTGGGTATGGACGGCTATTTCATGTACAGGGGTCTCAACTACTATACCGTGGGAGAGTGGTTTCTCGGCGCGATAATAATACTTTATATAATGTATCCGCTGCTGCAGCTGTGCATGAGAAAACTCCCTGTGATAAGTACCGTGATCGTCATCCTGCTCTTCAGTCTGAATACCGCGCGAAGATTTATCCCTGCCCTTGCCGTATACAATGAGCATATAGTGATCTCAGACAACATCAATATCATCACCTGCCTCATGTCCTTCTGGACAGGCATGCTGCTCGCAGGACTCGGGAGAGGCATCATAAAAAGGATGACCGTGATACCTGCCGTCATCATCACCATCATAGTGATATTTGTACCCCTGCCTGTAAGCATGCTCATACTAAACCAGATACTGGCTTTATGCATCTATATCATACTTTCATTTATTTCCGTATGTATAGACGGGCACAGGGCTGACAGGAGCTTTAAGGTCTACGACAGTCTTGTGATCTTCTTCAGCCGATACTCCTATGCCATATTCCTTTTACACCACCAGATCATACAGAGGGGGATGTCGCTCTTCACCGGAAGAGAGTTTACCTATACGCTGAGTATACTGTATTTCCTGCTGAATCTCGCAGGTATATCATGCGCCGCAGTCATTCTGACCAAAGTAACCGATGCCATCATAGGCGCAGTCACAAAAACAACCCGGCGTATCACGATGAATACACCGGGTTGACTCATATGCTGTAACCGTTCCGAATACTTACGATCTAACCCTCCATCAGCTTTTCGAGACTCACTATCCTCACACACAGGGTAAAGAGCTCGGCCGCCACCTTCAGGTCGGCAAGCGACGGGTAGGTCGGTGCGACTCTTATGTTGCTGTCTTTGGGATCCTTGCCGTATGGCCATGTAGCCCCGGCTCCCGTCATGGTGACGCCTGCCTTCTTGGCGCGGGCCACAACCTCCTTAGCGCATCCCGGCAG
This sequence comes from uncultured Lachnospiraceae bacterium, assembly GCA_905235585.1. Classification (GTDB taxonomy): domain Bacteria; phylum Bacillota; class Clostridia; order Lachnospirales; family Lachnospiraceae; genus NK4A144. The sequence goes on from CAJOME010000039.1 coordinate 3,798, forward strand.
CGTGTCAAAGCTTATGAAATATCCTCCGTTCGGCTTCGTCCACTCTCCTATCCCGAGTCCCGTTAGATTCCTGTCAAATATCTCCTCCACTGCCTCAAACTTGGGTCTTATCACCTCGGCATGCTTTCTCATGTGCTCCACCATACCGTGTATATCCTTGAAAAACCTCACATGACGCAGCTGGTTCACCTTGTCATGACCGATAGTCTGGTTCTTAAGCTGAGCCTTGATATCCTCAAGATTGTTTAATGAAGCCGCAAGCGAAGCTATGCCGCTCCCCGGGAAGGTGATCTTTGATGTGGACGCAAACTTGTATACGAGATCCGCATTTCCGGCTCTCTTACACTCCGCGAGTATCTCGATGATATGATCCTGATGATCGTCATAAAGATGATGGATGCAGTATGCGTTATCCCAGAATATCCTGAAATCAGGCGCCGCGGGCTTGAGTCTCGCGAAGCGTCTCACGGTCTCATCCGAATAAGAATATCCCTGGGGGTTGGAATACTTTGGCACACACCATATCCCCTTTATCGCCTCATCCGAGGATACGAGCTTCTCGACAGTATCCATATCCGGACCCGTAGGAGTCATCTCCACGGGGATCATCTCTATACCGAAATACTCGGTTATCTTGAAATGTCTGTCATAGCCCGGAGAAGGACACAGAAACTTTACCTTGTCCAGCTTACACCACGGAGTATGTCCGAGTATGCCGTGAGTCATGGCTCTCGATATGGTATCGTACATCACATTGAGCGAAGAATTACCGTATATGATGATATTGTCAGGATTGTTCTCCATCATATCCCCGATGAGCACCTTGGCTTCCTTTATGCCTGTGAGTCCTCCGTAGTTGCGGCAGTCCGTCCCGTCCTCACATGTAAGATCGGCTCCGGAGTACAGGGCATCCATCATACCCATGGACAGATCGAGCTGCTCCTTGCACGGCTTTCCTCTGCTCATATCGAGGTTCAGCCCCATGTTCTGGTATCTGTCATATTCCTCATAGAGTGTCTCCAGCTCACGCTTCATTTCATCCTTTGTCAGTTCGGTATACGGTGTCATATGTTTTGCCTCCGTTCGTAAAACTTTAAAAAGACGTATTCCCGTCATGGATACGTCTTTGTATCATACCTACCTCATTTCTTGTCCACGCTACCGTCTCGGATGAGCCTTCGCATATACCTCTCTGATACGGTTGTGACTGAGCGTAGCATATATCTGCGTCGTGGATATATCGGAGTGTCCGAGCATCTCCTGCACTGATCTGAGGTCGGCTCCGTTCTCCACAAGATGCGCTGCAAAGCTGTGCCTCAATGTATGCGGCGTGATATCCATCTCAATGCCGGCCTTTTTGGTGTAATACTTTATCAGCTTCCAGAAGCCCTGTCTGCTCATAGGCTCTCCGGACATATTTACAAAAAGCGTCTTCTCGTCATTGCTTGCGATAAGTGCGTCACGCGCATGATCCATGTAGTTTCTTATCGCATTTCTTGCCTCAATGCCAAAGGGAATGATCCTGTCCTTATGCGGATCGTGGCAATCCACATAGTTCATCTGAAGATTTATATCCTCGACCTGCAGAGTGATGAGCTCTGTCACCCTCATACCGGTCGCATATAAAAGCTCCAGCATCGCCTTGTCTCTTATATCCTTGGGTGTATCGCCTGATGGCTGGTTCAAAAGCCTTATGACCTCATCCATGGTCATGATCTGCGGCAGCTTCTTTTCTATCTTCGGTGCCTTGAGACCCTCTGTAGGGTTCCCTGTCATCTTACCTTCCTTCTCAAGATAAGAATAAAAGGCTCTCATCGAAGCAATGGCGCGCGAAACCGAGGCAGGCGCTGCCTTGTGCTCTTCACTGTTTTCGATATAATCCCGGAGAATCTCTGAAGTGACTTTGGAAGGATCGGCGATACCCTTTGTGTTTAAATAGACCGCCATCTTTCTCAAATCTCTTCTATAAGAAAGCTCTGTGTTCTTCGAAGTCTTTTTTACATTATGTAAATAATTTATGAATGCTTCGATCTGCTCTTCCATATTCCCGAATACTTTTCCCTCTCCCTAAGCGGAACGTCCCAAAGGGGCTAACCACTCAAACCATTATAATGACTTAAAATGAGAAAAGCAAACCGATTTTCAGCGTAAAATCGGTGTGAAATCACCACTTTACACAAAAAATCACAACATGTCGGTCGGGCTCTCAAATGCCCTCACAACATGTTGTGAAAAAAAAATTTTTTATAAAAAATTTTTTTATGTTAAGGATTTATGTGCAATATTTACTAAAATATGACATAATGGACGCTATCGTTTTGGAATCCTGAATCCTTCCCGCATATATCAGCTCCATAAGATCCTTTATCTCAAAGGCCTCCACATCTATAAACTCATCCGGATCCAGATGCTGGGCGGTCTTTTTCAGATCTCTTGCTACATACACCTCGATTATCTCATCACAATACGCTATAGCCGTGGCTATGGTGATCAGATGCTCGAGTTTACTGTCCGTAGTATATCCGGTCTCCTCTTCAAGCTCTCTTCTGGCTGCTGTCTCAAAAGGTTCATCTGTGCTGTCCCTTCCGCCGGCGGGTATCTCTATAGTCTCCCTGCCCAATGCGTATCTGTACTGATGCACCATAAGGAGTCTTCCGTCGGGAAGCACCGGTATCACTGCCGCTGCGCCCTTATGGATACAGGCGATATACTCTTCCACCTTACCATCCGGGAGCTCTACCTGATCCTTACAGTACTGAAAGATACAGTTTGTATCCACGACCTTTCTTGAAAGCTGCCTGAAACTCTCTATCATCTGATCAGTATCTCCTGCATTTCAACCACTACTCTTTGGGTCGTAACCGCGCAGCATGCGCACATGGCATCGCTGCGATCCGACTTTGAACTGTAACCCTGCGCTGCTGCAATACACAGCCGGGTCACACATTCTTATCATATATGATCTTCAGTCCCTTCAGCATCAGCTCGGGATCATATTTTATCTCATGTGTACAGTGAGGTATGATCACTGATGCCAGACCGCCTGTGGCAACGACTGTGGCAGGATACCCGAGCTCCTTCTCAAATCTGTCTAGCATGCCGTCTATCCTTGATGCCTCTCCGAAGATGATACCGCTCTTTATGGCATCCATGGTATTGGTGGCGATCTGCCTCTTCGGTGCTCCGAGTGATACTCTTGGAAGCAGTGATGTCCCTGCGGCGAGTGCCTCTACCGATACATTTACGCCCGGAAAAATGGCTCCTCCGATATAGGTGGCGTTATTGTCTATCACAGTGATCGTCGTAGCCGTCCCCATATCTATGACTATGGACGGCGTGCCGTAGATATTCATGGCTGCCACCGAGTCCACCACAAGGTCGGCTCCCATGGTAGACGGATCATCCAGATGGATGTTGAGTCCTGTCTTAAGACCCGCCCCTATGACAAGCGGCTCGCAGTTTAAGAGCTTCCGCAGAGCGCTTTTTATAATGTGGGTAAGAGGAGGCACAACAGATGCGATAATGGCACCCTCTATCTTCTCTCTGTCTATATAATTCAGCTCCAATATAGTCTTTAGGACGACTGCGTATTCCAGCTCGGTCTTGTTCAGATCCGTGGAAAATCTCTCGGTAAAAAAGATATTACCTTCATGCCCGATACAGCCGGCGACTATATTGGTATTGCCCATATCAAGCGCAAGTATCATATATCCTCCTGCTCAGCGGGATTTCTTCACAGCGCTTATTATCCTGATGATGACAGGTGAAAGCACTATATCTATCAGAAGCTCTACTATGAAATTGATACCTATAAGTCCGGCAAAGATGTATATGAAGATGTTGCTGAAGCCTGCAGCCGCACCCCACGAAATAAGAAGATCCCTGAAGAAAAGGAGCATGCCGATACAAAAGATACCCGTATTGCATACAGGAGCCACGATCGCAGATACTACGACACCAAAGGTCAGATTACTTGCCGTGAGCTTCTTTGCCACAACACCTGCGAGCCATCCTGCGGCTGTCCCCTTGATCAGGCATATCGCTATGGTAGCTGCGGGATTGGCGGCAAACATCATGGCACTTCCGGCATCTGCTCCCGATACCACCGCTATCAGAACCACCACAGAGAATACAAGACCCAGCAAAGCTCCTGTGAGAGGTCCGTATAGTACTGCTCCTATAATGATAGGAACAAGTGACAGTGTAGGTGTGAATGGTCCGAAGTGAATGCCGCTCCCGATAGTCTGGAGCACGATGATCAATGCTACGAGTACTGCAGTGCCGACAAGGCGCTGAGTGTTAGAATAATTTGTCCTCATATTTCACCTCCGCTGACGTTCCCCTGATAGTACCGGATATGTGTTACCGGCCTAAACGGAGCGTATCTCCGCTTATAATGTGGGATACATCGCGGATATAGATTAGCATTTGTAGTATCAGCCGTCAAGTACGCTGTCTATACGCTTCAGAAGCTCCTCCTTATTGACCGGCTTCACAAGAAATCCCGAAGGATGAAGATTGACGGCACTCATGACCATGTCTCTCTCGGAATTGCCGGTAAGGAATATCACCGGTGTCCGCTTCATACTCGGCATATTCCTGATCAGCTGCAGAGTCTGCGGTCCGTTCATCTCCGGCATAAAGCAATCCAGCAGTATGACATCAGGTCTCTGTTTTTCGAGGAACTTAAGCGCGAGCATACCTGATTTTACACAGTTGACCTTGAAGGTCTCATCAAGATATGACCTTACGAGCTTTAATGCCACAGGATCATCATCAACCACAAGCACGCTGTAAACCTTCTCCGATGTAGCGCAGAGCTTGTCTATGGCTATCCTTATATCGGAGTAAGAAGCATCTGCCTCTATGGTCGCATCGGGAGCGGGCTTCACATGCATCTTAAACAGCTCCTCATCGTTTTCATCGGCTATGAGCAGCATGGGTATATCTATGAGATCCATATTCTCTCTCATATCTATCACCCCGTAAAGCTTAGTCCTGGATATACCCTCGGCATACACCACTATACAGTCAGGTCTGCCCGTCATCTCGCTCAGGAGATTGCCGTTAGTCATTATGATGCCCTGAGCCCTGTAATAATATCCCAACGAATTGACAAGATCGTGCATCTTTTGTGTACTTGATGATATTATCGCTATCTTATGCAATGCTGTATCTACCTGTCCCTCTCAATATGTTGTGATCATCACTACCTACAAGCATACCACATTGCCTGTATAAAATCCATGTACAAAGACCGCGGTCACATGAAACCCACGGTCTTTGCATAACTTCTTATGGAGATGTATTGCATGATACTTAAATCATTTGGCACGCTGCCCCTTGCTTTTACTTGGAGAAAAGCGCTGTCGAAAGATATCTGTCTCCCGAATCCGGCAGGAGCACCACTATCTTCTTTCCTGCGTTCTCGGGACGGGATGCTATGATATCTGCTGCCTTAAGAGCCGCGCCTGAGGATATACCTACCAGCATGCCCTCTGTCACGGCAAATCGTCTGCCCTCCTCGAAAGCATCATCATTCTCGATAGTGATGATCTCATCGTATATCTTGGTATTGAGTACATCGGGGACGAATCCGGCACCTATACCCTGTATCTTGTGCGGTCCCGCCGTACCCTTTGAAAGGACGGGGGAGGTCGCAGGCTCTACCGCTATGACCTTCACATCGGGCTTTTTTTCCTTAAGGTATTCACCTACTCCGGTAAGAGTACCGCCGGTGCCTACGCCTGAGATAAAGAAATCAATGTCTCCGTCTGTCTGATCCCAGATCTCGGGACCTGTGGTAGCCTTGTGAGCTGCAGGGTTCGCCTTGTTTTCAAACTGCGCGAGGATGATGGATCCCTCTATCTCCTGATTGAGCTCGTTTGCCTTTGCGATCGCAGCCTTCATTCCCTTGGCTCCCTCGGTAAGCACGATCTCTGCTCCGTATGCCTTAAGGAGATTTCTCCTCTCCACAGACATCGTATCGGGCAGTGTGAGTATCGTATGATATCCCTTTGCCGCAGCCACGGAAGCTATGCCTATACCGGTGTTGCCTGATGTAGGCTCTATGATCGTAGCGCCGGGCTTGAGCTTGCCTGACTTCTCCGCATCCTCTACCATAGCGAGCGCTATCCTGTCCTTTACGGAGCCTGCCGGGTTAAAATATTCCATCTTTGCAAGGATCGTAGTATTATCCACTCCTGCTGCCTTAGCGTATCTGCTGATGTTTACGAGAGGCGTATTGCCTACCAGCTCTAATGCACTGTTCTTAATGTCTGCCATGATGATACCCTCCTTAAATTTTGCATATCCTATAGGTTTAGTAGGTATTTCTGATTTTTAATATACTCCATTAAAAATCAGATGTCAACACAAAAAATAAAAAACGGTGCTTTTTAGTCGGCTGTATCTGCTACTACTATGATATCCTCGTCCGTCTGTATATATCTGACGTTCTTAAATCTGCTCTGCAGATAATCCGGATCAAAATCCTGTCTTCTGAAGACATACATGGTATCCTCCCTTGCCCTGCCCGCTTCAAGTGCCGCCATACAGTCCGCGATATATCCTCTCACACCGTCCATGTCGTCTCTTGAAAAATGGAAATTGCTGACCGTCATGCCGTGTCTCAGGGCAAACTCCGTATATCCGATCATCTGACCTCGTATCTCATCACCGTAAAACTCACCGAAATAATAATCATGCATAAACTGAAGATGCTCTATCCCTTCCCAGTCGATCATATCCAGGCGGTCAGCCTGAAAATGAGCCTCCTTCACCTCCTCATACTCCGCGTTTATGCTCTCCGCTTTACCGCTGAACTCATACAGCTGCAGCAGGCAGGCTATGAGCAGCAGTACCGTGAAATACCTTCCTGTCTCCTTGCCCGCGAAATACATCGAGATGAGTATCACGGCATACATCACCGGCCACAGGAACCGTCCCGATGCCCTGAACATACTCCATACGTCATAGATAAATCCGGGAAGCGGTATCTCGCAAAGGACCTTCGATCCCGCGGTCACCACAGGCGACAGCGCTATAACCCACAGGATGAGAGAAACCGTAAAAAAGACTATAATGGCATTCCTGTGCCCCCTCCATATCTCACGGTAATTCTTTATTATATTAAGTAATGCGGGAAACAGCATGATAACAGCCGCTACGCCTATATATGACAGTCCCTCATACTGTCCTCCGGTCAACGGGAACTCCCTTATTATCCTGGAATAATCTATGGGATTGACCAGCGAATTAAGATTTGCGCTGAATACTCCGAGTCCCTCGGCTTCACCCGAGATATTCCCGTAGAAGCCTCCGAAAAGATAAAATACAAATACGGTAGACGCAAGGTAAGCGGCAAGGTATCCTAAAAAAACGATGACCGCACCTGATATCCTGTGTACGGTACCTGCCTGTCCGGCATTCCCGTCGCTTTCCTCCCTGATGACCCCGACCGGTCCGGCCTGCATGTGATCCATAGCCTCCCACAGTGCGAAGCCAAGGAGCAGTATCGAGACTATGCCATATATCGTGAAATGGATCATGATACAGAGCACACCGAGTCCACACCAGAGCGCTATCCTCTTCCACTGCTTATCTATCCTGTCCCTGTACATGAAAAGCAGTATTGCGAGCAGTATGAGATACTGCGATGCAAGTGCCGTATGGTAAAACATACGCTGCCAGAGCGGAGCGCAGAATACGAAAGGGATACATGCCACACAGCAGATTGCCTCATTCGGAAAGAGCCTTCTCAAAATGAGCTTGGCAAGCCCTCCCTGCATCATGAAGCAGAACAGCCCGTATAGCCCGAAGAACTGAAAGGTCTCAGGAAGTACCGGAGACAGTATCTTAAAGAAAAGACATACCAAAGGTACAGAGTCGGTATATATCACCGACGCAAGATACGGATAAAAGCTCGTGTCACATAGACCGATCGGAAAATGCCAGCCCGAGGCACGGTACAGCTTCCACCCCACATAATGTTGTGACAGATCATACCAGCCCGTAAGCAGCCAGTCGTCATAGGTCACATCGAGTATCCGTACTCCGTAGAGCATGATGAAGACCACAGCTCCGAAGAGAGCACCCAGTGCAAATGACAGATACCATTTTATCCTGCCGTCACCTATCTGCCTGAAGCTGCTCAAATCCTTCTCTGTCACACGCCTCCGATCTATAGAGTCTGCCCCGTCGCTGCCTGCCAATTTATATCCTCTCATCCACTACAACCGCAGGATCATTTTGCTGCCCGTCTTCCTCTCTTACTCCGCATACTATCATGCGGTATGCGTAGTCACTTACACAGGTGGACAGCGTAAGCACATGACCATTATCCTTGATATCTGTCGGTTCATTTATCACACTGTCCGGGATAAGAAATGTTTTGGCATATGCCTCAAGCCCGGGTTTATCTTTATGTATCACGCTGTAGATCTCGCTCTCCGACGCCACCTGCTTGCAGGAGAATATCTTGTACCTGTAATCCGCATCTGCTGTTATTATATGGAAGTATCCGTGATACTTATAATAGCCCGGTCTGCTCTTATAGTACCTGAGCTTTCCGAACATGGTCAGATCCCTCATATTGTGACCGTAGAGCAGGGTGTAATGATCGGAAAAGTCAGGAGCACTTGCCGCTTCAAGGAAGATCGAGCCCGAAGCCATGTATTTTTCCAAATAGTTCCTCTTCAGGTACTTTTCGTTATCACCGGAGAATAAGATCGGATAGCTGATGAGCCCGTCCTCAAAGTATATCCAGCCCACGACCTCCTTATTCACCTGCCTGAGTCCCTGCATATCGACCTGTATCTCGCCCACAGACCGGGTATCGCGCGTGAATACCGGCTCATTTGCAGATGCCGAATTACCTGACAGACTGCCATTGCCGGGCACCCCATTGATATCAGATGCCGCACTATTGCCTGAGAGCCCTGTGCCATTATCCGATACTTTAGCCTTTACAGCGTTGGGTGAAACCACATTGACATACTCTGCATTGGCCTTATCATAAAGGGTCTTTGTCCTGATATAACCTATAGTGCCGAAAAGAAGCACTACCGCGGCAAAGCACGCCACTGCTCCGAATATATATATAATCGAAAAAAGAATGAGGCGGTAGACCCTCCGCCCCATCCCAGCAACGTTCTTTTTTTCTTCCTTATTTCTTTTCAGCTTCATCTGTATCCTTTGTATCATGCAGGAGTACTCCGGCACAGGTAGCTATAGTGGCAGCCACGATGAGCAGATAGATCCATATCCTCGGATTGAAGTTATCTCCGGTCTTCGGAGACCTGCCGCTCGCGTTATTCCCCGAGGTGGTCGTATCTAAAGTATTCCTCACACTGGCACTATTCGAACCTGCCGCGCTGCTCGACGAACTGCTGGAAGATTTATAATAATATGCAAGTCCATACGTACTGAACTCATTCACCTTAAAACTAATAGATGTACTTGTTTTCCAATCTTCTACACCATGTGCCGAGCCATCATGATATCTGTACAATCTATAGTATTTTGTGAGCTTAACGCCGGAGCTTGATGAACTTGATGATGAGGTTTCACTCGGCACTGTATACTTGAATGAAATGTTTGTACTTCCCGAATCGGTTATTTTTTTAGTTGTGTATTTATTTGAACCAGTATAAAGATACATGGATATATCAAAAAATCTGGCTATCTTTGCATCTGATTCATCTTTCTTTGCCTTATCTTTGATTTTAGATGCACCATCCACATCATCATCATCGTCATAATCTTCAAATTCAACGGCAACTCCAAGTGGTTTTTGGTTCGCAATAGCTTTAATAACTTGTTCCTGTATCCCAGAATCAGTCTGTGATGCTATAATGGTCTTTGCTTGGTCTTTTGTTATAGTTACACTTCCCATCTTTATATCATCATCAGCATCAGTCTCTTTTTTTTCAAAATTGTTGTAATTATTGACTGCATCAGCAAACGGCTCCGTAATAACTAAATTACCAAGAGTAAGTGAAACCTTGCCATTTTCTATTGTTCCATAGGAAGTCCCCCCTGACTTTACAGTACCTGTGCCTCCGTCACTTAATGTACAACCTGTAATCGTAACGGTGATTTCGTTGTCATCACTAGCAGAAATTGTATCACTGAACGTAAAATTTGATAAATCACGATCTGTGAATGTTGTAGATTTCCCGGTCGTCGTATTATTAATGCTTCCTGAGCACTTTGTCACAGTCGCTGCGTTTTTCGTTCCATCACTATAAAGCACCTGAGGAGATTCTATTATTACAGTACATTCTACATCTGAAGGAGCAGCTGTATTTGTCACTATTCCTACATTTTTCATATCAAAAGTAAGAGTTGAATCACTTAAACCCCCCGTAACTGTACCACTATTTCCTTTGAACTCTTTGTAACTTGCATTTTTTAACGAAACACTCGTCAGATTTAGCTCAAATACCTGTGTATCTCCTGCCTTATCAATGAAACTTCCTGATGTCAGATTATCAATTTGGTGTAAATTATTGTTAATAGATCCCGAGTAGCCTGTTACTGTTGGTCCACTAAAAGGACCGGTACCATCTGAATAATAGAATTTTGGCTCATCCTCCATCGACCAATGTATGTTTCTCGCAGTCGTAATGACCCTAGGCGTAGCCTCACATGTAATCTCATTTTCATCAATATTTTTGTTCATTTCAATAGGATCAAAAATATTAGAATTTACAGTATAGTCGTTGACAATAGGATTGCTTAGTTCTAGTGTATATGTCTTTTCGCTTTCCAATACACCATCTAAATCACCTTTTACTATGTTTTCAGTAACCTCTTTCTCTACATTATTAACAATGATGTCATCACCACACAATATTTTTATATAGATTTTATCTATGTTTGCATCTACTATCTTTGTTTCTCCGTCAATACAGTATATCTCTGCTCCACTTAAATCTACACTCCACTCAATTTTGTCTCCCTCCGCCATTGCCTCTTTTACGCTCACCTTATGCACCCCAACCACGGCTGCGATGACGAGCAGGACACCTAATGCTTCCAATATATATTTCTTAAGACTTGTCTTTTTCATATCTCTCCCAAGCTTTGTTATGTGTTTTTGTGACATTTGTTATCGGCTCTACGGCTTGCATATAGTTTGTTGCTCGCAGTTATCTCGCTTCTATGTCAGTAACAAAGTGCCTTTTAGGTTTTTGTATAAGTAACGGGTCACCG
>CAJOME010000040.1 GCA_905235585.1 uncultured Lachnospiraceae bacterium
ACTTTATGACAGTCAAAGATGGAAAAGATTATATTCCTCAGGTCAGAGATCTTATTATTGAGTACACGGAGCGTTTGAACAGAGATTTGTCATTTCAAAATATTGAGAGTGAATTAGCTGATCCGGCGACTAAATACACAGCTCCAGAAGGCGAAATAATCGTTGCTGTCGATGAAGAGGATCGTGTGATCGGGATGGTAGCCTATCATAAGCACAATGACTTTAGATGTGAGATGAAAAGGTTGTATGTAAAACCTGAGGCCAGAGGCCTTCATTTGGGAGAGACGCTTGTGAATGAGATTGTCAGTCACGCAAAAGCAGCGGGTTATAAGGAGATCGTTCTTGATACCGTAATTCCGCTGAAAGCCGCAATAGCGTTGTATAAAAAGAAGGGATTTGTGGAATGCGAGCCGTATTACGATAACCCTATGGACGATGTGATTTACATGAAAAGGGAACTATAAAGAAAAGAAGGTGTCTAAAATTTAATTTATAATCAGATATCATGATCGGAGAGTAAACCGAAAGGGGAATAACTATGTGGAAGCTACTGATAAGATCGATCCCCGTAAATTTAAAACGGAATGCCGGGACTTATTTGTTGATGGGGCTCCTGGTGGCAACAGGGATGTATATCGCGGCTGCTTTTTCAGGGATTACCTACTCTTATTATCAGGCGGGAGAGGAGAACAGGCTCGTATCAAACGAAGAGGACGGTCAGTTTCAGGTGGATAAGCCTCTCGATACCCGAGCAGAAGAGGCGATAGCACAAAACGGATACGAATTGGAGAGAGCCTTTTATTTTGACGTGGATATGGAGGATGGAACGGTTCTTCGTGTCATGAAGACGAGGCAGGGTATCGATAAGATTGTGCTGGATAACGGTGAGCTTCCGAAGAAGGATACGGAAGCGGTACTGGAGAAGTGCTACGCCTATTTCCACGGACTGCATACATCGGACAGCATCTCCGTGGCAGGCGTGGACTTTTATCTCTCCGGCATAGGCTCGGTCATTGATTATGAAATGCCTGCAGCTGTGATGAATGATTTTAGTTCTGACAGCGATGCCTTTGGCCTTTTATTTGTAACCGATGAATGCTACAAGAACATACTTAAGTCTCTGGTACATGATACCAGAGAAGTATACGTTTATGCATACAGGCTTGCAGAGGGAGCATCGGATGAAGATATCAGGCAGCTGCTCGTTGATGAGCTTGGGCTGCTCCCCCATCTCATCGACATCATACCAAAGGAAAACAATAACCGCATGGGCTCATCCAGGGACGACAATGCTCCCTATGGAGTTGTAGGACTGCTCACAGGGGCAGGTCTTCTTATCCTGATCTCCATGGTATTTTTTCTCCGCATCCAGCTTTCTCTCGAAAAGCAGAGCTCTTCCATCGGAGCTCTGCTGGCAATGGGTGTGAAAAAACGGGACATCTACCCGATGCTCCTCCTTCCCTCTGCGCTTGTGGCCTTTCTCGGAGGCTTTGGGGGATTTTTGCTGAGCCGGATATTTACAATGGCGGAAGTTGCGGGAAGCGAGGGTTTTTATTCCATTCCGAAGGTGCGGATGATTTCCCATCCTCTTATTTTCCTGTATTGTGTTCTGATGCCTCCCATTCTATGTACTGTGATGAACCTAATTCTTATGCGAAAAAAAATGTCCCAGTCCGAGGTGTCACTGCTTTTAGCACGCAATGATGAAAAGAGCGGAAACGGAGGCATCTTTGCAGCAATGGTAGTGGGAATCCTGATAGCAGCAATCATCTTTATGGCCGGCCGTGGGGTCGGACAGTATTGCACCACGGTGAAGGAAAGACTTCCGGACGAGATCCGCTATGAATATGTTTATGAATTGAGCGGAGAGCAGACAGAGGTTCCAAGAGGCTCCATGGGGGCGTTCGCTCATGTATTCTCTCTGGAGGATCATGGATATATCCGTGACATACAGTTCGTTGGAATTGAAAACGGCGATCCCTACTTTGACGCCAATGTGGAGGGACTTGACGGCGGCATAGTGATCAGCACGGCTGTGGCCAGCAGATACGGTCTTGATATCGGGGATAAACTGTATGTCTATGATCCTCTCACCAGAAAACCCTATGGGTTTGATGTCAGGGGAATGACAGATTACAGCGTGATGCTTACCGTATTTATGAATATAGGCGATCTCCGTACGCTCCTCGGCTTGGAGGGCGTTGCTTACAATATGGTATATTCGGATTCGCCGCTTGATTACAATATGGATCAGCTGCTTCACTGCGCTGCAAAGAAGGATCTGCTCTCTCCTATCGAACAGCTGGAGCCGGAGGTGAATACAAGCAGGGATACCTTCTATATCCTGGCTATTCTGTTTTACACGGTTGTGATGATATATCTTATCCAGTTCGCCATTGCCCGGAGCAGGAAGGACGTTGCCTGCCTGTCTGCCTTTGGTTACGGAAGCAGTGAGCTTATCCAGGTATTTACGAGCAAGCTTTTGGCTGTCGCCTGTGTAAGTACGGCGATAAGCCTGTTTGTGGCCTACAGGATCTCGGAGCTTATGATGCCGTTCCTGATCGCATCTACACCAATAGGGATCATGATCGATTATCATCTGCCGGAATATCTCATTCATTTAACAGGTGCCCTGGCAATAATCGCGCTGTCGGCGGTCCTTGGAGCGAAGCGGATCGAAAGCACGGACTGCCTGTATTATCTGAGAAGCAGAGAATAAGGAGGGATAAATAGTGTATTTGGAAGTGACAGAGGTAAAGAAAAGCTACGGAACGGGTGAGGGATGTCAGGAGGTATTAAAGGGTGTGAGCTTCACCATGGAACAGGGTTCGACAGCATCCATCATCGGGTCATCCGGTTCGGGAAAATCCACTTTGCTGAACTGTATAGGCGCACTTGAGGTCATAGATGATGGAGACATCCGCATAGACGGGAGATCTATGAAAGGACTGGGAAAGAGAGCGAGGGGAGAATATCGGCGCGACAATATTGGCTACGTATTCCAGTTCTTCAATTTGCTGCCGGATCTTAATATACGCGATAATATCCGTATTGCCGAAAAGCTTACGGATAAGCCGCTGGAGTACGGGATGCTTATGGATCAGATGGGTCTCTCCGGGATCGAATCCAAATATCCGAACCAGCTCTCCGGTGGACAGCAGCAGCGGGTTGCCATAGCCAGAGCGCTCATTAAAAATCCGAAGCTGTTGCTCTGCGACGAGCCTACGGGTGCCTTGGACTCTAAAACGGCAAAGGACACGCTAATCCTGCTGGAAAAGGTAAATGAGACCATCGGTACCACGATATTGATGGTAACCCACAATCAAGTAATCCCGCAGATGATGCGACAGAATCTTGTAATGAAGGATGGCAGGATAATAGAGAACACGTTGAATGAAAATCCCGTACGTGCAAGCGAACTGGTGGGTCTGTAAGGAACCGGGGGGGATCTATTCTCCCCAGTGAAAACATCGCACACCGAAACGCGGAGAGGCTGTGAAGTTGGCTGCTTTAATATGAAAAGAAGGGCGGACAGCGGCAAAATACGGTGTTTAAAAATGTATACATTTAAAAGACTTTACAAGAGACCAAATGAGCGGTAAGATATATCTACATTTTGTGGTATAGTTGTTTTGGCTTACTAAATGTTGTTTTTACAAGGCCATACATGAGCAGTATGGCTTTTATTACGCGGCAGCCCGCCACAATATGTAAACCAATCGCGATATAAACGTCGGTTTAACGGTCTTGGGGGAGAGCATATGAACATTATCAAGAGAAACGGCAAAGAGGTGATCTATGACGCGGATAAGATCATCGGGGCGGTCAAGAAGGCTAATAATGAAGTCAGGGAGAAGGATCGCCTGCTTGAATCTCAGATAAATGTGGTAGAGGAGAAGGTGCGTCTCAGGCTGAACGATCTGGATCATGAAGCCGGAGTGGAAGAGATACAGGACTATGTAATAGAGGCTATACAGAGCGAGGGGGCATTTAAGGTCGCTACTGTCTATACAGTATACAGATATCAGAGAGAGCTTGTCAGAAAGAGCAATACCACAGATGACAAGATCCTTACCCTTGTTGAATATGACAACGAGGAAGTCAAAGAAGAGAATTCCAACAAGAATCCCATGGTTGTCTCGGTGCAGAGAGACTATATGGCAGGCGAGGTCTCCAGAGATCTCACCGATCGTGTCCTTCTTCCCAAGGACATAACCGATGCACACAAAGCCGGCATCATACACTTCCATGACAGTGATTATTTTGTACAGCATATGTACAACTGCTGCCTTGTCAATCTGGAAGATATGCTTCAGAACGGCACGGTCATATCCGACACCATGATCGAGAAGCCCAAGAGCTTCTCAACGGCATGCAATATAGCCACGCAGTGTATAGCGCAGATAGCTTCGTCACAGTACGGCGGACAGTCCATCACGCTCTCTCATCTTGCGCCGTTCGTTGATGTTTCAAGACAAAAGTTCCGCAAGGAAGTAAAGGAAGAGATGCTGGAGAACGGCATAATAGTTGATGAGGATCGTATAAATGCGATCGCGGAAAAGCGCACCCAGATAGAGATTAAGCACGGCGTACAGACCATGCAGTATCAGGTCACGACCCTTATGACTACAAATGGTCAGGCTCCGTTCATTACTGTGTTCATGTGCCTTGACGAGGTGCCCGACGGCAAGCTCAGAGATGATCTTGCCATGGTCATAGAGGAGATGCTGAAGCAGAGGATAGAGGGTGTAAAGAATGAGAAGGGTGTATATATCACACCTGCATTCCCAAAGCTCATATATGTACTGGACGAGGATAATGTCAGGGAGGGGACCAAATACTGGTATCTTACCCAGCTTGCCGCGGAGTGTACCGCGCGCAGGATGGTACCTGATTACATATCGGCGAAGAAGATGCGCGAGTATAAGAGCGGAGACGTATATCCCTGCATGGGCTGCCGTTCTTTCCTTACGGTTGACAGATTCAGCCCCGAGGGTGAGAAGCATAAGTATTACGGGCGCTTCAATCAGGGTGTGGTCACGATCAATCTGGTGGATGTGGCCTGCTCCAGCAACAGGGATATGGAGAGATTTTGGAGACTTCTTGATGACAGGCTGGAGATGTGTCACAGAGCGCTCAGGTGCAGACACGAGAGACTGCTGGGCACGACCTCCGATGTGGCACCCATACTATGGCAGCACGGCGCCATCGCAAGACTGCAGAAGGGAGAGAAGATCGACAGGCTTCTGTATAATGGCTATTCTACGATATCTCTCGGATACGCGGGACTGTATGAGATGTGCAAGTACATGACCGGAAAGAGTCATACGGATCCTGAGGCAAGACCGTTTGCTCTTGAGGTAATGCAGAGGCTCAATGATAAATGCGCGGAGTGGAAGAAGGCTGAAAATATCGATTATTCCGTGTACGGCACCCCGCTTGAGAGTACCACTTACAAGTTTGCGAAATGCCTGCAGAAGAGATTCGGCAAGATAAAAGACGTGACTGATCACAATTACATCACCAATTCATATCATGTAAATGTGCGCGAAAAGATAGATGCGTTCAAGAAGCTTGCGTTTGAGTCAGACTTCCAGAAGCTGTCTCCGGGCGGAGCTGTTTCATATGTAGAGGTTCCGAACATGACTGACAATATCGAGGCGGTGCTGTCGGTGATCCAGTTCATTTATGACCATATCATGTACGCAGAGCTCAACACAAAGAGTGATTACTGTCAAGTATGCGGATATGACGGAGAGATACAGATCGCGAACGATCCTCACGGCAAGCTCGTATGGAGATGCCCGTCATGCGGTAACGAAGATCAGAATAAGATGAATGTGGCACGAAGGACCTGCGGATATATAGGTACAAATTTCTGGAATCAGGGACGTACACAGGAGATACAGGAAAGAGTGCTGCATATGTCGACAGCGGTGATAGAGGGAAATACAGCCGGACAGAGACCGGTATGATGTATGTACTTCGGACAGATATTTGAATGTGATATTGCAAATGGGGAAGGCTGTCGCACTTCCCTATTTGTTTCAGGATGCTCGCATCGCTGCGAGGGGTGCTTTAACCCCGATACATGGGATTTTTCCTTCGGGCAGGAGTATACTCAGGAGACCGAGGATATGATACTCGATTCTCTTCACAGCGATTATATCAGGGGACTTACCATACTTGGAGGGGAGCCCATGGAGCCTGCCAATCAAAAGGAGGTCCGGAAGCTTGTGGAGCGTGTAAGACAGGAGGTCTTTCATGCCGATGTGTGGATATATACGGGCTATACCTTCGAGGAGCTCATGGATGAGAGAAACAAGCGCTGTCATACGGAGGATACTCTTCCGATACTGCGCGGTACCGACATACTGGTAGACGGAGAGTTTCATATAGAGGAAAAGAATATAACCTTAAGATTCAGAGGCTCTGCCAATCAGCGTATAATCGATGTGCCGGCGACAATGGCATCCTATGACAGCGGATCTGATAAGATAATCTTAAGCGAATATATGAATAAAGAAGCATAAGGAGGCATCAAATGAAGGTTCTGGTTATTAACTGCGGCTCATCATCTCTTAAATACAGACTGATAGAGACTGACGCGAAGGAAGTGATCTGTAAGGGTCTCTGTGAGAGGATAGGTATCGGCGGCGGACATTTCAAATACGATGTGACAGGCTCTGATAAGGGCTTTGAAAAGGATGTGGATCTGCCGGATCACAATACGGCAGTAGATATACTGATAAAGGCTGTTACCGATCCTGAGCATGGAGTGGTAGCAGATGTATCAGAGATCGGAGCCGTAGGTCACAGGATAGTGCATGGCGGAGATAAATTTACCGGAGCGACACTTATCACACCCGAGGTGATGTCGGTGATAGATGAGTGCAGCGATCTGGCGCCTCTGCACAATCCCGCAAATATCCAGGGTATCAGATCCTGCCGCAAGGTCATGCCTGATACCGACATGGTGGGTGTATTTGATACGGCATTTCATCAGTCGATCCCCGAGAAAGCATACCTTTACGGTATACCCTATGAATACTACGAAAAATACGGCATAAGAAAATTTGGCTTCCATGGGATGAGCCATGAGTATGTGGCTAAAGAAACCGCGGCAATGCTTGGTAAGGACATCAAGGATGTGAAGACCATAGTCTGTCATCTGGGTAACGGAGCCTCCATTACAGCAGTAAACGGCGGCAGATCAGTGGATACATCAATGGGATACACTCCTCTTGACGGCATAATCATGGGTACGCGATGCGGCTCACTTGATCCCGAGATAGTACACGCTATGGCGGAAGATACCGGTGACAGTCTGGAGGATGTAATGAAGGTTCTTAATTTCAGATCCGGTCTGTACGGACTCTCGGGAAATATCTCATCCGATATGAGAGACATCGAGAATGCATATGCTGCCGGTGACAAGGCGGCAGTAAGGGCATTCGACACATATATCTACACGATAGTAAAGTATATCGGATCGTATATTGCGGTACTGGGAGGCATAGATGCTCTGACCTTTACTGCAGGGATAGGAGAGAACTCTCCCGCGGTGAGAAAGCATGTCTGTTCTTATCTCAACGGTCTGGGGGTGGAGATAGACAGCGAAGCCAACGAGCAGGGCAAGGGCGCCAGATGTATTTCTTCTGCGGAGTCGGCATTTAAGGTATTTACCATACCCACCGATGAAGAGATGTCGATAGCGCTGTCGACTGCGGAAGTGGTGACAAAGCATAATGCTTAGCAGAAAACCGCAGCTGACAAAGTCGGATGTGGAAAAAATAGAAGCGGAGATAGAAGAAAGAAAGCTTGTCATCAGACCTCAGCTCATCGGAGAGGTCAAGGAGGCCAGAGCTCAGGGTGATCTGTCCGAAAATTTCGAATACTATGCCGCAAAAAAGGCAAAGAACGAAAATGAGGGCAGGATCAGATATCTGGAACAGATGCTTAAGAGTGCACAGGTGATCTCGGATGCTTCCGGAGCAGACGAGGTAGGCTTGAATAATACGGTGACTCTTTATTTTGAAGAGGATAGAGAGGAGCAGGTATATAAGATAGTCACGTCCATACGTGGCAATTCTCTCGAAAACCGTGTGAGCAACGAGTCTCCCATAGGCAGAGCCGTGATGGGACACAAGGTCGGTGACCGGGTAGCCGTAAAGGTGAACAGTGACTATTCGTACTATGTACAGATCCGTGCCATAGACAAGACTACCACAGAGGATGATGAGATAAAGCGGTTTTAGCTTATGAGGATCTCAGCTCCTTCAGAGACCGTATGATGCTGTCCTTTAAAAGAGATTGTGTATTCTCAGCGGAAGCTATAAGGTCGGATATTTTATCGAGATCGCTGTTTTCCTTATATATTGAGGCCAGCAGCAGATATGTCTTCTTTGAATCCGTACCGATGGATATACCGTACTCGAGGAGGAGCCGTGCCTCATCTCTGTATCCGGCATCCGCATAGTCCGAAGCAAGATAGGATATGGTCTGTACGAGCCGGGTATAGTTTGAGTCAGCGGCAGACAGGGTGTTGATATTGGGAGCTCCGTATTCCAGCTTCAGCTCGGTGTTGGTCCTGCCGGTCAGATTAAGTATCTGTTTGTCTTTCATAGAGCGAATGATATCCTGACGCTCCTTAGTCTCTTCCCTTTCGATAGGGACATCAAGAGGGAGCGAGTCGACAGGGATCTTTATATACGGCAGACCGGATATATCCTTTCTCGGTGTCAGATTTGCTTTTCTTTCAAGCTCAAGAAATTCCGCATCCGGATCTTTTTTTGGCTCACGATTCACGATCAGCTTGAAAATGATGCAGAACGCGATTATTATGATAGGGACTGTAAAGTGCATATTTTTCCTTGATCAAAGAGGTACAAAATGTTTTTTCAAATGTTTCAGGGCAAACGCAATAAACGGATAGCCGGGATCATCATAATAGCAGTCGCGGCCGCAATGGTACTCGTGCCGCTTATCGCGAGTCTTGCCGGTTACTAAAGTATAGCACAGTATATAGAGAAATAGATATGAAGAAGATAATCCTGTTTTTAATTATATCAATGGTCATCCTGACGGGCAGAACGGCATATGCCATGGAGCTGATAGGAGGAGCCGGCGCCGGTGCCGAAGGTATAGTGATGTCGGTGTCTTCCGGATCGGCGGATCAGGCATCATCGGAAAAGACAGCAGGTATAGGCGTAAAGCTGCCTAAAGCATCCGATAGCTATTCCGATAAGAATACTATCATGGAGGGGGTCTTTGTCGGTGCGGTAAATATCTCCGGCAAGACGCATGACGAAGCTGTAAATGCGGTCAACAGCTATGTGGCCGGATTAGGCAATACGGATATTACTCTTGTGTGCGTATCCGGCAATACCGTTCCGGTACATGCATCCGAGCTGGGACTGTACTGGACAAACACAGATGTGATCGAGGATGCCGTTTCATTGGGAAGAAGCGGAAATGTCATCAGGCGCTTTAAGGAGGTGACCGATCTAAAGCGTACCAACAAGGTATATGATCTTGTCTTGGATGTAAATGACGAGTTGGTAGGCAATGTCATCAGATCGAAGTGTACGGTTTATGATGTGGAGAGTCTGAATGCTACAATGACCAGAAGCAATGATGCTTTTCAGATAACAGCAGGTCATGACGGGCTGAAAGTTAATGTGGACGAGTCCGTCAGGACGGTTGCTGATGAGATCGTATCAAAGGTCAACGGGGAGCCTCTTGTCATAAATCTTGTTGTGGATGTGGATAAGCCGAAGGGTGATGCGGAGACGCTCGGAAAACTGACAGATGTGCTGGGGCGGTTTACGACCAGATTCTACAGCTCGGGAAAGGACAGGGTCACAAATGTGGCTAACGGCTGCAGGCTTATAAACGGCACTCTCCTGTATCCCGGTGAGCAGATATCGGTGTCACAGACTATCAGCCCTATGACCGAGGAGAATGGCTACGCGCTGGCCGGAAGTTATCTGAACGGTCTTGTAGTCGAGTCCTTCGGAGGAGGGATCTGTCAGGTGTCCACTACACTATATCAGGCAGTACTCAGGGCTGAGCTGCAGGTGGATGAACGTTACAATCACTCAATGGTGGTTAATTATGTGGATCATTCCGGAGATGCCGCCATAGCGGAGGGGATCAAGGACTTTAAGTTTACCAACAATCTGGACAACCCTGTATATATTGACGGATATACCACTCCGGATAAGACGATCACGTTTACGATATACGGAGTGGAGACCAGACCGTCCAACCGGACACTTGAGTTTGAAAGCGTTGATCTCGAAGAAATGGAGCCCGAGGGTGAAAAAGTGGTGGAGGACAGCTCTCTGGCGGCAGGATCTACGAGGAAACAGTCTGCTCATACGGGCTACAGATCGGAGTTTTACAAGATAGTAAAGGTAGACGGAGTAGAAACGGACAGAATTCTTGTTAACAGGAGTACCTATAGCGCAGTACCGGCTGTCCTTACGGTAGGTACCGCAACCGATGATCCGAACGTGAAGGCTATTCTTAAGGATGCCATATCGACTCAGAATATAGAATACTGTACGGCTATTGCATCGGGGCAGACTCCGCCCCAGCAGGTTGATCCTAATGCTGCGGCAATGGCTGCGCTACTTGCGGCCCAGGCTGAGGCCGAGCAGACCACGGTTGAGAATCCACCGGACTGAGATGAGGAAGCATATTAAGCCGGAGGACTATAAAGGTAAGTATTCAGATACGGTAAAGCCTGAAGACTTGCTGATAATGGGCAATGCACCGGACAGCTCCATAGGGAGTATGCCGCTTTGTGACGGCATCAATGAGGGCTTGTGGCATATATCACTTGAGACCGGACTGGGAATGATCGTTGATATAAGGAAGATCCCGCTTGCGCAGTCGGAGATAGACAGGTGTAACAGAGAGGATATCAATCCATACGATATTCCGTCGGATGAAAGGATATATATAGTCCGTCCCGCTTCGGAGTATCACCTGAGAGATGATGTAAGGGTGATCGGGTATATGACGGCGGATAAAGTCTGCAGGGTAAAGAATAATGACAGGATAAGTTTCTTAAAGTCCTAAAGGGAGGCAGGATATGAACGAGAATGATGTCAGACAGATGAGGATGTCGATACTTAAGGCTATAGAGCATGACGGAAGAGTGGATCTGAATGAGCTTGCCATCCGTCTGGGTCTTGATGCTACTGACGTTGCCAATGCAATGGCTGATATGGAAAAGGAAGGGATCATATGCGGCTATCAGACACTTATCGACTGGGAAAAAACCGACGATGAGAGGGTCACGGCGCTTATAGAGGTGAGAGTTACTCCGCAGAGGGGACAGGGATTTGATTCCATTGCGGAAAGGATATATAAGTATCCCGAGGTCGATAGCGTATATCTGATATCCGGAGGCTTTGATCTCATGGTCATAATGGAGGGCAGATCCTTAAAGGAGGTATCGGGCTTTGTCACCAATAAGCTGTCGGCACTGGAGTCGGTGCTTTCCTGTGCCACTCATTTCATAATGAGGAAATACAAGCTGAACGGAACGGTGCTGGCTAAAAAGCACGAGGATGAAAGGATGCTGGTGACCCCATGAGAGATCCTATAGCAAAAAGAGTGACTGATATGAAGCCTTCCGGGATACGGAAGTTTTTTGACATAGTCAGCGAAATGCCGGATGCGATCTCACTGGGGGTAGGCGAGCCTGATTTCGATACACCCTGGCATATCAGGGATGAGGGAATATACTCTCTTGAAAGAGGCAAGACCTTCTACACCTCAAATTCCGGTCTTATGGAGCTGCGTAAGGAGATAAGCAGATACCTGAGCAGAAAATACAATGTATCATATGATGCTTCCTCCGAGGTCGTCATCACGGTCGGCGGATCGGAGGCTATAGATATAGCACTGCGGGCTATGCTGGAGCCGGGGGAAGAGGTTATCATTCCCGAGCCGTCATATGTATCGTATGTTCCGTGTACGATAATGGCAGGAGGAGTACCGGTGATCGTAAGCCTGAAAGAAGAGAATGAGTTCAGACTCACGGCAGAGGAATTAAGGGAAGCCATAACGCCCAGGACCAAGGTGCTGATACTGCCTTTTCCGAATAACCCCACAGGCGCGATCATGGAAAAAGAGGATCTTGATGCAATAGCAAAGATCTGTATAGAGCAGGATATATTTGTGGTTTCGGACGAGATATATGCTGCGCTTACGTATAAGGGCGATCACGTGACGATCGCTTCTCTTCCCGGGATGAGGGAAAGGACCATACTTATTAACGGTTTTTCAAAGGCATATGCCATGACGGGATGGAGACTCGGCTATGCCTGCGGTCCGGCAAATGTCATCAGTCAGATGACAAAGCTGCATCAATACTGCATCATGTGTGCCCCTACGACAAGTCAGTATGCGGCAGTAGAGGCTCTGAGGCATGGAGATAATGATGTGTCAGATATGCGGGAAGCATATAATGAAAGACGCAGATTCCTGTTGAATGAGTTTAAGAGGCTCGGGCTCAAATGCTTTGAACCGTACGGTGCATTCTATGTATTTCCTTCCATAAAGGAATTCGGGATGACATCGGATGACTTCTGTACATCTTTGCTTAAAGCCAAAAAGGTGGCAGTAGTACCGGGTACCGCATTTGGAGAAAGCGGAGAGGGCTTTGTCAGGATATCATATGCCTACAGCATAGACAGCCTTAGGGAAGCTCTCGGCAGGATAGAGGAATATATAACAAGCCTAAGCTGATTGGTTGAAACGACAGATCGAGGGAGCCGGTTTTCAGACCGGCTTTTTTTCATCGGTTTTTTTCTATATATAAAAAAATATGTTTTGTGTTGACAATCGTCCGTCAGGGTGATAGATTAACACTTGAAACAATTAGCACTCAACCCAGACGAGTGCTAATCAAAAAGGGAAGGAGGTAGCAGATGGCAAAGGAGCCGGAAAAGATAAGTGAACTGGATGAAAGAAAAGTAAAGATCCTTGTGGCAGTCATCAGGAACTACCTCGAGACCGGAGAGCCTGTGGGAAGCAGGACGATATCAAAGTATACTGATCTGTCACTTTCCAGCGCTACTATCAGAAATGAGATGGCGGATCTTGAGGAAATGGGATATATATTCCAGCCTCATACCAGCAGCGGCAGGATACCTACCGATAAGGGATACAGGTTCTACGTTGACAATCTTATGAGTGAAAAGGAGCGTGAGATCCAGGAGAAAGAGGATCTTATAATAGAGAAGGCTGACAAGCTTGAAGAGGTACTCAAGCAGGCCGCAAAGCTCCTTGCCAGCAATACAAACTACACCGCTCTTGTGAGTACACCTGAGACACACAGGAACAAGCTCAAATTCCTGCAGCTGTCAAAGGTGGATAAAAGCTCCATACTGGCAGTAATAGTCGTGGAAGGCAATATCATCAAGAATAAGATGATACAGATAGAAGAGGAGATGGACGACGATACGATATTAAAGTTGAATCTTCTGCTTAACACTCATCTGAACGGACTGTCATTGGAGGAGATCAATCTTGGGCTTATAACCCTGCTCAAAGAAAGAGCCGGTATTCATACGGAGCTGATCAGTTCGGTGATCGACGCGGTAGCGGACGCGATCAGAGCGGATGAGGATCTTGAGATATATACATCGGGAGCGACCAATATATTTAAGTATCCCGAGCTCACGGATTCGGGTAAGGCAACGGACATCATTAATACTTTTGAGAATAAAGAAGAGCTGGAGAAGATAGTATCTGCCTCGCTTGCCGAGAATGATACGGGCAGAAACGAGATGCAGGTATATATCGGAAAAGAGATGTCTTCTCCGGCCATGCATGACTGCTCAGTAGTGACGGCGACATATGATCTTGGCGACGGCATGAGGGGTACCATAGGTATAGTGGGACCCAAGAGGATGAATTACGAGAAAGCCATGGGGACGATGAAATCCCTGATGAATCAGCTGGATGAAATATATAAGAAGAAATAGCGGAGGATATAGAGTTGGCGAAGAAAAAGAAAAGCTTTGAAGAGGCTGTAGAGGAGACTCTGGAAGAAGCGGAAAAAAAGACAGAAACGACCGGAGAGGAAGCTGAAGAAGAGCCGGCAGTAAGTGCAGAGGAGCCGGAGTCAGAACCGGGAGGAGAAGGCGGGGAGCAGGAAGAAAAGAAAGACCCCAAAGACGAAAAGATCGCCGAGCTTAATGACAAGGTAGTCCGTCAGATGGCAGAGTTTGATAACTTCCGAAAGAGATCCGAAAAGGAAAAACACGATATGTTCGCTTCGGGTGAAAAAGCCGTGCAAAAGTCAGCCCCCGCCGCCGCGCAGACGCGCCTAATGACGACATCATATCCGACGCCCAACGTCAAGAGCGGGACCAAGACGCTGGCCGCCACGCGCGCGCACCGCATATTCGCCGCACTTGACGGGAGATCCCTGGCAGTCGTGGGCGGCGAAAACTCCATCAAGGACGGCAACATCTGCTACGGCACGTTCATGCCCGCGCTTGGCGTCTACTCATGGTCCAGCAATATTTCCGAAACCAATGCCGCTTTCAAGAGATTTATACTCCCCGACAAATATACAGGCCCCGACCCCGAAGCCGACTTGAAGGCTGATTGGTATGACACGCCGGCGGGCAAGGCGTTGATGCGCGGCGCCGGCGTCACTGGCATCGCCATAGCCCCCACATATGGCTTATCGGACATCACCGCGCCGGCTAGTGGGATAAAGTTCTTTAATATATACTTGTCTACGCGGGAAGGCTGCTGGCTGATGGGCACGTGCAATATGACCAGCGGCGAGACCAGCGTTGAGTTCATCCCCCAGAACACACAAGTC
>CAJOME010000041.1 GCA_905235585.1 uncultured Lachnospiraceae bacterium
GCTGTCCGCCTGTGTGGACTCATCCACGAACTCACCGGCCTCCACATCATCGGAGATCTCATCATCGGCATATGCGTATGACTGTGCTCTGACCCCGAAGATACCCGCCGCAGCCGAATATAAAGTCTGGGACAGCATGGTGATCAGCAGTATGCCGACAATAACCTTTTTGCTTGTTTTTTTTCTCATAACAATCACTCCTCATCAAGTAAATAGACTTTTTGCCGCATAAACGCGTGTTTCTGATCGCAAGTCACAAAGACATGTACTTAATATCAGTGTCTGGTCAATTACACTTCTGTATCAATTATAGTCTTGTGTTAAAATGGGGTATTTACGATTATTTATCTAATAGTTGCGATTTTTTAATGAAATGTACACTAAAAAGCGATCGTGAAAAAATGACCGCCCAAAAATAAGATTTTTTACATCAAAGAAAAAAACAGACAAGGTATTCCCTTGTTACACACAGTATAGCTGTCCGGCAGTCTGATGTATTTACACTGATTTAGCCAAAAGTTGTGTTTTTTTGTCCTGCTTGCCATTTTTGAGTGGAGGCGGTATAGTGGAGCAATGAAGAAGCATATTCCGTTAATTATAAAGCGAATCATACAGATTCTGCTTGTCGCCTTGCTGATCGTCTCGGTGGATCTTCTTGTTGTATTTTTGTCCAATGACGATTCCATTTGGTTGGGATATTCTATCCATGCGGTTGCATCTATCATACTGGGACCCATTGTCGGAGGTTTGTCGGCTTTAATATCTTCTATAACGACAGGCTTTTTGATATACCAGACTTTTGATTACAGCTTTGAGGGAATCCTTGAGGCATTGGCATCGTTTCTCATCGGTGTGATATACCGGAGGCTCATCAAAGATCAGGACAAATTTGGCATTCGGGAGATCGTGATCTTCAATTTCGTACAGATCCTCACAGTTGTAGCTCTTATATATTGTGGCACCGCTCCCGTAGGCGTCCTGTTTTTCGGATCTACTGTTGATGAATGGAGCGGGGAAAAAAATGCGGATTCCATGGCGGCACTGGCCAGTGATACTTTTTCAGCCTGTGTCTCCATAGCGCTGCTCGGCACAGTCCTGCTGGCGATCTGTACTGCTCTCAGAAAACAGCGCAAAGAACAGGGCAGCTTTCCAGCCGCGCTCCGTTCCATCCTGAAGCCCGACTTTATCAGTAAGGAGTACAGATCCCGTGCCCTTGAATACTCAGTAGGCTTTGTTTTTGCCATCGCTCTCTCCATGGTTGACGGAGTGGTTTCCGGACACGTCCTTGGTACCGATGCGCTCGCGGCAATCTCCATTATGTTCCCACTGGTTTCCTTAAGCTCCTTCCTCTCCGAGCTTATCACCTCCGGCTGCTCTCATCTTTGTGCCAACGCCAATGGGGAAGGTGATCTCGAAAGGGCGGGGAAGCTCTTTTCCCTTGGGCTCTTGGCAACGATTGTTTTGGGGCTGCTGCAGACGATCCTGTTTTTCCTCCTTCAGGATCTATACTTTGGATACTTTACAACCTCCGGGGCGATCGAAGCCCTTGCAAGGCAGTATTACAGCCTGTATATTTTTGTGCCTCCGTTTATGGCCATGGCTGTTTTTCTGGATGAGGTGGCTTCTTCTGACGGGGATGACCTGCTCTCCTATGCCGGATATCTGACCTCTTTTGGAGTTAATGTCGGGCTTTCCATTGTAATGTCACATACAATGGGAATAGGCGGGCTGGCATTTGCCACAATGATAAGTTACATCTGTTATGTCATAGTGGTTTCCACCCACTTCCTGAAAAAAAGCAATACCTACAGGTTCCGGCTCCATTTCTCATACCGGGATCTGCTTGAATTCGCAAGACATTCATTGAAGCGCAATACCTCCGGATTGTGTATGTCCGCAACATCCACCGCGT
Organism: uncultured Lachnospiraceae bacterium; assembly: GCA_905235585.1. Lineage (GTDB taxonomy): Bacteria > Bacillota > Clostridia > Lachnospirales > Lachnospiraceae > NK4A144. The sequence goes on from CAJOME010000041.1 coordinate 1,913, forward strand.
TTACAAAAGGCATACTGCTGTTTTGGGGAAGTGATTATCTCATCGCCAATACCGTGCTCTGCGCCATGTTGGAAATTTACAAAATGATCAGCGGACCCTCCGAGGCTGCAGAGTACCTGTTCGCTACTTATGAGGGTGAAAAAAACTCTGAGGGCATAAAGAAGCTTTTCAATGAGGTTTTAATAGCCTGCCTTTTTGTAGGCATGGTAGCGTCCCTGCTTTTACTTGTGCTTCCCGGCACAGTACTGGCGCTCTATGGGATCGAGGACTCTCCCTTAAACGCGGAGCTTATCCAATGCATCCGGTTCTGTTCCCTGGGTATGATCGCTGCCGCTGTCGGGGGATTTTTAAGCGATTTTTACGGTAATACGGGAAAACCGCTATGGTCATGTTTACTTATAGTCTTCCGCACGTCCCTCTTTCCGATCATGTTATGTGTAACCTTTTGTCTGAACGGGATTGTCGCCATGGGTAAAGGCATGCTCTTGTCCCAGATTGCCGCTGTGGTCATCTTTTATGTATTCGTCCTTATCGTCAAAGGAGTCGAAAGTATTCCGTATATGATGGACGATCCGGACTATGAAAAGGTGAAAATAAATACTTTCACATTTGAACCGGAAGAATACGGACGGCTCACCGGATGGCTCCATGACAGGCTGGCAGTTTTGGGAGCAGACGAAAAAAGGATAGGGGAGGTTCAAAGCATCGTCCTTTCGATCTGTAAAAAAACAGAGGAAGAAAACGGCAAAAACAAGGTATATGGTGAATGTGTCCTCCGATCCGCAGGAGAACCCGAGGTCATAATCAAGGATAACGGCAAGCTTTTCCGGCCGGATATCGAGGATAGCCGCTATAGCTATAACGTGCTGATGTCCTGCAACAGAAGCATGATCCGTATTTCTTAAGGCGGAGGTGGCAGGATCGGGGTGCAGGAAATAAAAGAGGTACGGTTTTTCCCCATTTTCATGGCGGCGAATGCCGGGGTGCTGCTGGAAATCATCGCAACGTTAATAGACGAGATAGTGGTCGGCAATCTTTTTACCGATGAAGTATTCGCATCGGTAAACCTGATAGAGCCCTATACGTTTTTTGAAGTGTTTTTAGCTTATCTCATCTGTGTGGGAGGGGCGGCTCTTATTGTAAGGGCGAACGGTGCCGGCGATAAGGAGAGGATGGGGGAGGTATTCAGCCAGACCATCATCCTGTGCGCCCTGTCCGGGATACTGCTGTCTTCGGTATACGTTGCCTTCACGCCGGAGCTTGTCAGGTTCGTCGCCGATGACCCGTCCGTGTATCAGAATTCCCTTGATTATTTTAAGTTTATGCGCTTCTACCCCCTGGTGGATATGTTTGATACGTTTTTATTTACCTACGTACTGTACAGGGGCGGTTTTGTGCGTTTTTATATCGCGATCTTTTCCCGTATCGGATTTAATGCGCTTCTCTCCTGGCAGCTGGGATCTATGATGGGAATATCAGGCGTGGGTCTCGCTTCGATCCTGTCGCTCCTCATCGCATTAAGCATAAAGCTTACTTTCCTTTTTTCAAAAAAACACGGGCTCAGGTTCAGATGGTACCTGAACGGCCGGGATGCCGCATCGATAGCGTGGCTGGGCTTCCCGGAGAGTGCGCTCTTTATGTACATCGTCATAATGGAGGTAGCATTGAACTCCTTTACCCTTGATAATTACGGGGCGGCGGGGGTCGCTGCCGTATCGGTGGTGATAAACGTATTTGAGTTCGTTCTTTACTTAAGCGAGGGCATAAGCGAATATGAGATAGTAGCGGTGAATGACAGCATAGGAAAGGGTAGCCGGGAATGTATGGATCATGCCATAAGGGTCGTGAAGAGGGCGGCAGTGGCAGAGGGAAGTATCCTTATTGTCCTTATTCTGGCAGGGTCAAAGGTGCTGCCGGAAGCCTTTGACATAGACGATCCCGGGACCGCACAGCTTACAGCCATAATGCTTTCCATCCTTTCGCCGGCAGCCCTTTTCATATGCATGAACCGCATCACGGCGATCTTTTATCAATACACGAAACGGATTCCGAGGACGATCATCCTGTTTGGCATGGCCATAGCTCTTTTCCCGTCATTATTCGGGATACTCCTCGGGCTGGTTTCGATAGAGCTGACAGCGGCAGGCATAGCAGCGGGACCATTGGCAGCGCTGCTCATTATGTACGGTTATGTCCGCTGCATTAAAAAGGAGAAGCTGTTTGATTATTCTCTTACGTCACCGGACCGAAGGACTTCGGGCAGATAACGGTGCGAGAGTTTTTAGCCGCGGAAAGGTAAAAGAAATGAAAGCAGACCTGATAATAAAAAACGCGAAAATATTTACAGCGGATAGTGACAATCCCGAAGCCAGTGCCATGGTGGTAAAGGACGGCAGGTTTGTCTATGTGGGGGACGAGTCCGGGCTCTCCGATTACGAGGGGGAGACCATGGATCTTGCCGGAGCGTTCCTCATGCCGGGTATTATTGACAGCCATGTGCATGTAGCCTTAAGTGTCGCATTTGAGTATGCGGATATGGGTATTCCCATTGACTGCAGCGGCAAAAAAGACGTCCTCGAAAGCATGGCGGAAGCCATAAGGGAGGATCCCAGGCAGAGCCGGTACAGGTTTGTTCTGGCGCGCGCATCCCTGCAGGGGGAGGATCTCACAAAGGAGGACCTGGATGTCATCTGCCCGGATGGTGAGCTTATGGTCATTGAGGAGGAATGCCACAGTATCTGGGTGAACTCAAGGCTCCTTGCGCGCTTTAATATTACGGACGACACGCCGGATCCCAGACCGGGTTTAAGCTATTATGTCCGTAGGGACGGGCATGTGACGGGAAATATCTATGAAGTTGCGATCATGCGCTTCCTCCTCGATGGTACGAGGGAGCTTACGGACGAACAGATCGACAGGGCTCTTATACGCTGGATCGACAATTCTGTAGGGAACGGTGTAACCTGTGTCTTTGATGCCGGCATTCCGGACGACAATGAGTTCCTTGAGCGGGTCTACACACGTTTACGCAATATGGACAGGCAGGGAAGGCTCCCCGTTTATGTGGACGGGTGCTATTTATCCTGGCAGCCGGACAGGGCGAAAAATGATCTGGATGAGCTTGGGCGCTTCAGTCGTGTTTTTGATACGGAGCACCTGAAGGTACATACCTTGAAGATTTTTCTGGACGGCACCTTGAAGATTGAAACCGCGGCACTGATCACACCCTATGAAGATACCCGGAAATCCGGGACGACATATTTCTATGAGGAGGAGCTTTCGGAGGTTTTAAGGGGACTGAACGAGGCAGGCTTTGATCTTCATCTGCACACGGTCGGGGAGGGTGCAAGCCGCATGGTACTTGACAGCGTGGAAACGGTAAAAAAGGAGCTTGGGGATAGGTATCGGGTGAAGGTGACCTGCGCTCATCTGGAGATCCAGGACGACGCAGATCTTTCCCGTTTCGCTGAGCTTGGTGTGTTTGCCGATTTCACTCCCTGGTGGCATGCCGGAAATGAAGGCGGCACTCCCCTTGACACATACAGGAGGCTTCTTGGAGACAGGAGGGCAAATAATATGTACCGCTGTAAAACCCTATGGGACAGCGGCGCCCTCGTGACCTGGTCAAGCGACGAGGTTTTCTTCGGTAATTTCTATGCCTGGAATCCTTATCTCGGCATGGAGGTGGGAATGACGCGGCATATCACCGAAAAGACCAAAACCGATGAGTGGAACCGGACTGTTGAGGCATTCCCTCCCGACAGTGAGAGGATGGGCATTATTGAAATGCTCCTTGGATATACGATAAACGGGGCCATACAGCTTGGGATAGAGGACCGGAAGGGCTCCATCGAGGTCGGGAAGGACGCAGATTTCCTTATATTTGACAATGACCTCCTGACAGTAAAGCCGGAGGGTCTCAGCCACAGCAGACCAAGGGAGGTGTATATCCGCGGAAGGCGGATCTTTACTTTAGGATCGTAGGAAACCCCTGTTTGAGCCGATTGAGAGTGGGCGTAGCTATACTACCTCTCGGCGGATGCCGTGATGATCCACGGAGCCGGCTGGTTTTCAAATACATTCTTGGATGTAAGCCTTGATACCGCGATCTGTATGATATTTACATCACTCATCCCGTAACGCGCAAGAATATCACGCATTGAAGCCGCCACCTTAAAATCAAGCGTATATATCACAAATTCCATGTCAGGATTTATCCCGGTGAGATACTCAAGCTCCTGCTCCAGACTTGCCGAGGCTACGAGCATCGTAACATCGGGTACCGGAAGCGCCTCCATGGTATCTTTTCCCACATGATCCACTATAGTGACATTCTGCAGACCGAAACGGTTGAGATTCTCTTCGAGAGTCTCACGGTCGCTTTCCCTGTATTCGACTGCAATTACGGTACCCTCTCCGCACATCATCGCAGCCTCGACCGCTATAGACTCCCCTGATATCACGCAGAGATTCCTGCTTTCATCTATCTGCATCTTGGAAAGCAGGATCGAACGTATCTCGGAGCCTACGTATTTCACGGAGCCAGACGCGAACTTCCTGTTATCCATACCGAATTTGACAGTACTCCTCGCATTCGGATTGAGCACTATCATCCCGGCGGAGGCGTTAATGCCCCGGTCTATCATCTCACTGACCTTATTTCTTTTTATCTCTCCCACAGGATCCGAGCCTTCATTATAAATGACCTCACATTCTCCGAGACCCACATCCCACATTTTGTAAAATATGTCCTTATGTCCGGCCTCGGTAAATACGAGCACGCACCTGTGAGCCTCCACAGTCGGAATGAGATTCTTGTTTTTCCTTGTGATGTCGAGTATCTTTACGTGCTCGAGATCGATGTCCGTATTCTCCGAAAAATATTTAAGCCATGACAGTATATGTGTATTTGTGAACATATTGCCTTCCATAGATATCCCCCCTTAACCGCACTTTTCAAGCAGCTCTTCCCATTTCCTGTCTACATATTCCTGAGCCGCCTCAATCGTCCATTCATTGCCGCTCTTAAAGCAATGCGCGAATCTCCCCTGCTTCTTCATAAACTCCTCCACGGGGAGCTTTTTCTTCGGCTCATAGGTAAGCCTGTACTCTCCCCCGACCACTTCATACAAAGGCCATACGCAGGTATCTATGGCTGCCCTGCAGATCTCGATAAGATCCTCCGCCGGATACTGCCAGCCTCTCGGGCATGGTGTCAATACATTTACAAAGGTCGGACCCTCCGTATAGATGGCTCTGCGTGCCTTCTCATGAAAATCCTTCATGGTGCCGAAAAGCGTGGTCTGTGCCACATAAGGCGAACCATGGGACACCACTATCTGCGTCAGATCCTTCTGCACCTGCTTCTTGCCCACCGACTCTGCTCCGGCAGGGGTAGTCGTAGCCGAAGCAAAACGCGGAGTAGCCGATGACCGCTGTGTGCCTGTATTCATATAAGCATTGTTGTCATAGCAGAAATATGTAAAGTCATGCCCTCTCTCCAAAGCTCCCGACAGTGACTGGAAGCCGATATCGTAGGTACCGCCGTCCCCTCCTATCGCAAGTATCTTAAACTTTGTCTCAGGGTCGATCCTGCCTCTCCTCCTCATGACATTATATGCCGCTTCTACTCCTGACGCTGTGGCGGAAGCATTCTCGAAAGCCGTATGTATGTAGGAATCCTCCCATGCGGTATAAGGATACTGAAAGGAAGACACCTCAAGACATCCGGTTGCGTTGCAGATGACCGCTTTGTCCTTTGGATCGACTGCCCTCATCATCGCCCTGCAGACTATGCCGGCTCCGCACCCGGCACAGAGTCTGTGCCCCGGATGAAAGCGCTCGGGCTTATTCATTTCTTCCTTAAGATTATATGCCATTTGTCCTGACCCCCATATGACTGTAGACTGCCCCGACCTCACCTGTCTCGGCTATGTCCCTCAGCCGTTCGTATACACTCTTTGCTGCCTTTACCGTAAAGTCTCTGCCTCCCAGACCATAGACTATGTCTATCAGATACGGTCTGTCCTTGCAGTTGATAAGTGATCCCGCGGTCTCCGCAAAAAGCGGACCCCCGCAGCCCGAGAAGCCCTCGCTCTTATCAAGCACCGCGACAGCCCTGCACCCCTTTAGGGCTTCCGCGAGCTCGGCTCCCGGGAAAGGACGGAATACACGTACCTTAATAAGACCTGCCCTGATCCCGGACTCTCTCAGCTCATCCACTGCAGCCTTCGCCGTGCCCGCGCTCGAGCCCATGATGACTACCGCATACTCGGCATCCTCCATACGGTACGCCTCAAAGAGTCCGTAGTGCCTGCCGAAGGTCTTTTCGAAATCAGCCGCCACATCGAGGATCACCTGCTTTGCGTTCTTCATTGCCTCAGCCTGAGCCACCCGTGCCTCCATATAGTATGCGGATATACCGTAGGATCCGACCGCAAGCGGATTCTTTTTCTTCAAAAGATAATTATCGGGATGATATTCACCCACAAATCTTTTGACAGTCTCATCATCCTCTATCTCTATATTCTCTATCGCATGGGAGGTAATAAAGCCGTCTTCGCACACCATCAGAGGCAGTCTCACCGACGGATGCTCGGCTATACGGTGAGCGCAGAGATAGTTATCATAGGCCTCCTGATTGTTTTCGGCATAAAGCTGTATAAATCCCGAATCACGCTCCGCCATAGAGTCGGAATAATCGTGGTTTATATTTATGGGACCCGTGAGAGCGCGGCACGCTACCGCGAGTACGATGGGTAGTCTCGAGGATGCCGCCACGTACAGGACTTCATTCATAAAGGAAAGACCCGCAGATGAAGTAGCAGTGATCGCTCTGCAGCCTGCGGCCTCTGCCCCGAGACAGGCCGAAAGAGCCGAATGCTCGCTCTCCACGCATATAAACTCGGTATTTACCTTGCCGTCCGCCACATACCCCGCGTAGTACTGAGGTATCTCGGTAGAGGGGGTGATAGGAAACATCGCGAATACATCGGGATCTATCTGCCGCATCGCTATAGCTATGGCTTCGTTTCCGGAAAGCCTTTCTCTGATACTCATTCTCTTATCCCTCCGTCATCTCTATAGCTTCAAACGGACATGCCTTAAAGCAGATACCGCAGCCCTTACAATGCTCCAGATCAAATCCGCTTCTCCTGCCGTCCGTGACGGGTATGCTGGCATCCGGACAGAAGGGAGCGCACAGGAGACACTGCTTGCATTTTTCTTCTATCCATTTCGGAGTGCGTACTCTCCACTCTCCCGTCCTGGTGAGCCTGCTGGTCCCGGGCTCATAGATCTCACAGCCTGTCGTCATATCCTGCCATGCTATATCCTCGTGTATATCTTCCGCTCTTTTATTCATACCATCACCCTCTGACCCTGTCCATCGACAGCTTAAGGCACTTCAGATTGCCTTCTACGACTTGGGGCTTCCTTGCAAATTTATGTCTGTAGGACTCCTCCATATCCTTTAGAAACCTCTCCTTATCCACACAGCCGCTTACCTTGACCACGGCGGCAAGCATCGGAGTATTGGGGAAATATGCCCCAAGGCACTCCATTGACACCGCTCTCGCGTCTATAGTGCAGACACGTCCTTTATAGCCGTTCAGCATCTCTTTAAGCTCCTCCGGAGATTTCTCGGAATTTATTATCACCGCCCCGTCTTCTTTAAGCCCCGATGTCACATCCACACTTTTTAGCAGAGTCTCATCTACCACTGCCACATAATCAGGCTCATATATATTGGAGTGCACACTGCAGCGTTCATCCGATATACGATTGTAGGCTGTGATCGGAGCCCCCGAGCGTTCCGGTCCGTATTCGGGAAAGGACTGCACATACCTGCCGGCCATGAACGCGGCATCCGCCAGCAGCTGACTGGCTGTCTTGGCACCCTGTCCGCCTCTGCCGTGCCATCTTATCTCTGTCATATTATCATCCTTCATATTATTCATCTCTCCTAACCAAACACCGGCTTATATCAGATATCTGTCTGTATTGGCTTCTGTAATCTTTTTCACGCTCAGCGCAGCCAGTGCGCAGAGCTGTCCGAACATTAACAGTTATATCAGTAATCGGCGAATTCGTAAATACCGTTATACTTGCGCAATCCGAATAATGATATTATAACATTCAAAGTGTTTTATTTATACCAAAGCATATGAAAGGTGGGGTTTATCATGACTGAAAAGCAATTCAAAAAGGATGAGGTGATTTTCCGTGAGGGAGAAGACGGGAAGAGCCTTTACCAGATTACGGACGGTACGATAGGAATTTTTGTGAATTACGGCGCAAGCGATGAGCACAAGCTTACCGAGCTCAAGAAGGGGCAGTTCTTCGGTGAGATGGCCGTGATCGAAATGTATCCTCGCAGTGCTACTGCCGTAGCACTTGATGACGCAAAGGCTATAGAGATCGGACTCGGTGATATATCAGATTACTTCAGCTCAAATCCCGACAATATCGTAAATATAATGAAGCACTTAAGCTCCAGGATAAGATCTCTTACATCGGATTACACAGAGGTCAGCGATACCATAGCAGAGCTTCATCTCGGCGATCAGGATAAGTCCAAGCGCAGCACGAGCCTTGTAGAAAGGATCAAGAAGTTTGCGGGAGTTTACAGCTCCAACAGGAAGATGTCTAAATTATCAAGTGTGGAGTCACAGAAAAAGATCTCCCGGATCGCCCACTCAGAGGGATTTAATAAAAAAGTGGAAAGCTATCCCAAGGGAACAGTCATCTTTAAGGAGGGCGAGACAGGCGACTGCATGTATGATATCCACTTCGGAAGGATCGGGATCTACAAGGACTATGGCACTCCCAATGAAAAGCTGCTCACAACATTATCTGCCAACCAGTTCTTCGGTGAGATGGGTATGCTTGAGAATGAACAGCGCAGTGCCACAGCCGTAGTACTCGATGACAATACCACTCTCGAGACTATAACGGCAGACGATCTGAAGGAGCTCTTCGATAATAACCCGCCTAAGCTCGAGATGATACTCGCTCATATCTCATACAGACTCAGAAAGCTCACAAATGAGTATATGGGTGCATGTAAGCTTATCTTCGATGTATGCGACGCAGAGGCTTCAGGCTCTGTAAGTGATGACCTGAAGAATAAGGCTGACTCCTACAGCGCCAGCTTTTATGACTGATAATCACAGAGAAACATGTCGTCCTCTTCTGCAGATACAGCCCACGCACGTATCACGTGATGAGTGGAGCAGACTTGCGGAAAGCGAGGGGTTGGGATACGAAGTATTGGAATTATCAGCACCGCCCGCTCTCAATGAGAGCGGGCTTTTTGAGCAGGCAAGGGAATGGTACCGCGCCGGCGGCCGGGCTCATTCTCTTCACGGTAATTTCATTGATGTAAACCCTGCGAGCGGAGACATAAAATACAGAGAACTTTCAAAGGAAAGATGTATTGAGAGCTGTGAAGCTGCTGTTTTCATAGGTGCCGAAAATGTAGTATTTCACTCAACCAGTATCATAGTCGTATTCAGTGATCTCAGCGAGCTCATGGATCTGAGAGATGCCGTACAGTCCATGGAAAAGATCCAGAGCTTAAACAACCAGCTTGAAATACGGAATAAGCTGATAAGCGAAACATTCGGCCGCTTTCTGTCAGATGATATAGTAAAGCACCTGCTGGATACTCCCGAGGGACTGCAGCTCGGCGGACGCAAGCAGACTCTCACTATAATGATGAGTGATCTGAGAGGCTTTACAGCCTTGAGCGAAAGAATGGATGCCGCTGATCTTGTGTCCATGCTCAACCACTATCTGGGTGAGATGACTGACGCCATCCAGGCTCATAAGGGCACCATCATCGAGTTTATAGGCGATGGCATCATGGCTTTATTCGGAGCCCCCGAAGCATCCGATACACACGCGACCGACGCTGTCGCCGCCGCTCTTGAAATGCAGTCGAAAATGGAAAAGGTAAACGAATGGAATATAAGCCATGATTATCCGATCCTTGAGATGGGGATAGGACTGAATACCGGAGAGGTAATAGTCGGAAATATCGGCTCCGAAAAGAGGACAAAATACGGAGTCGTAGGCAGCCATGTCAATCTCTGCGGACGCATAGAAAGCTATACCGTAGGCGGACAGATACTGATCTCCCCTTCTACGAGAGAGCTGATAAGCTCAGAGTTGGAAATAGAGAAGGAGATGACGGTATACCCCAAGGGTGCCAATGGTGAGCTGATGCTATCGCAGATCACCGGGATCGGTGCTCCTTACAATATACATGTAGAGGTAAACCAGAATATCCCGGTACACCTCGAACGCCCGATCCCCGTATGTATGTACAGGATCGACGGCAAACACGGTACTGCCAAGGCTTTATATGGCGGTCTGACCGCGGTATCAAACAGCGGTGCCCTGCTTGAAACAGATGTTAAATTTGAGATCTATGACAATATACAGATAAATGCCGGTGGCAAGCTCTTCTGCAAGATCATGGAGAGGAAGGACAACTATTATGTCCTTCAATACACCTCTGTCCCTACAGGCTATGCCGCCTGGCTTAAGGAGTCAAAATAAGTACCCTGTGCGCGGCATCGATCACCTTTACCTGCTCGCCGTCACTGTCACGTTACTGTTCACACCTTACAGGTGCTCACAGCAACTGGATTTGCCCAGTCAAATTACCTACGGCAGGGGCAAATCCTTGTATCGGCTTCTGTAATCTTTTTCACGCTCAGCGCAGCTAGTGCGCAGAGCTGTCTGAACAGTAACGTATCACCATCTGCTGCCAAGTACATCTCCCCTAAGATAAAGGTTTCCTTTTACATCCTTTTTTATCGGAGAGAGCTGTCCCTGCTTTACCAGATAGGACAGATTCTGTCGGGAGCATTGTAATATATTACAGCTTTCCGCGGTATCTATGATATTATTTCTCACATATACGGCAAAATCATCAGGTCTAAGTGGTACAGCCACACCGGAAGAATAAAGGAGTGCTGCCGGAACATCTATCGCGTCGTTAAACACAGCGGAGTACCCGCCCGGACCTACACTGCAGGATGCATAAAGTAGCTGATTTCTTATCACCTTGTCCATATCCTTAACCTTATCCAGCATATTCAGGTCAATCTTCCTCACAGTGTCATCCGCGAAGAAACACAGTAGAGTATAGCTTTCCAACGGGATACATTCGCGGAGATTACGTCTCATCCTCTGCTCTACGTATCCGGGCACCTGCTCCAGCCGACTGACGCTGAGGCTGTCCTGAGAGCACCTTCCTCCGGATATCTCAAGAAACCGCATCTCATCATAAGATTTCATCCGATGATGTGACAATATGCTGCCGATGTTCTGTCTGCTGTGAGGGATCACACGCTCCTTCACCCATAAATAACTCACATCCCTCGGTATGGTATAGATACCTTCTCTCACATATCCTGTAAACAGCAAAGGCGCCGTCCATTCGTCAAGATCCTCCTTAAGCTCTATCACGCAAGAGTGTTCTTTCTCATAGTAAAGGAGAGTACCGATGGATAGGCCGTTCTCATCATCACTTATTCCGTATATCTTCATAAACCTCAAGATGCTCCACCCCGAGTATGGTGAGTAGCCTGTCAACGATGAGCTCATTTACACATTCATGCCCGGTGACCCCTTTCCCCGGTTCATAATTTGAGAGCTTATAGTATCTTTTCACTCCGTTCAATATAGAGGATGATTTAAGAAAATTACCTGCTGTACCACTGGAATTTCTGATATGCGACCACTTCAGGTACGTAAGATCCTGCTTTTCCCTTACGATTCTCATATTATATTACCTCTTGCTGTATTTGACGTGCGTCAAATATATTCAATGCTTTTAAATTCTATAACATTATTTGTCGTACGTCAAATTTGAACGGACGATAATAGAAAGTCCCCGATCAAAAGGCGGAGCGGATAAGGGATAATTCAAAAACCATTATCTGAACGTCTTCAAGGGAGCTTGTCCGCCAGGGAGATTATGATACCCTCGCCATGCTTTATGATAATATCCCGGATGTGCTCTCCCAGCTGATCCGCACCAGCTTTATTC
>CAJOME010000042.1 GCA_905235585.1 uncultured Lachnospiraceae bacterium
AAATGCCTTCTTACCGTCAGCTTTTATCTTCTCATATTGCTTTATGATCTCTTCGGAGCAGCCCATGTCACTCACATAGTCCCTGATCCTCGGGGCATCCGCGTCAAAATCCTTTATAAACATGGAGCTGTCAAAGCCAAGCGCGGGATATACTCTCTCTCTGTCCCATCCACCCGGCAGATAAGGGTGCATGGCGAGTGTCTCATAGCCGTTTGATGCCAGATATCCGGGCATTGCCTCTATGCTCTCCCTCACATACTGCTGATATGGTATGGAGCCCTCCGGAAGGAAGGCAAGTGTGTTGCCGGTAAGAAATTCAAACTCGGTATTCGGGGTGTTGCCTCCGACTATCGAGACACCGAGCTCACCCGTCACGGTATTCCCGTATTCTCCGTTTTGCAATGAATGGACAAACGGCATATAGTCTTCGTTCGTCATAAAATCACCCAGCGTCTTAAGATCCGCGAAGGTCTCGTTCATCACGACTATGATATCGGCACTGTCAGCGTCAGGCTTTTTATAAGGATACTCTGACAGCATCTCTTCCGCCTTCTTTCTGTCATAGCCTGCGGGTCTCTGTACGTTCATATATCTGAGCTCTATAAGAAAAGCCGTCAGAGTCCCGTCTCTTTCAGACATGGCCGTGGGTGTGAAAAGCTTGGTGTAAAAGCCGAACGAACGCTGTATGAAGTCCGTCTGTATTAAATGTGTATAAAGGATGATAAGGAAAACGGAAGCTGCCGTGCCTGCCACACGCAGTATATAAGCTCTGCTCACGGTAAGATCCGCGGCAAAGCTTATGATATATATGATGACAAAGCCTGCCATACAGAGCAGTGCCCGCCCTCCGGGTATATAGTCGTACCCTCCCGCGACCTCAGCCGCGGTCTTTAGCGATCCCAGATCCCACGGCAGCAGAGTCACTCCCCGAAACTCTACCAGATAATACTCCGTAAGTCCGAGTATCAGAAATACCACAGCCATGATATGAAGAGATGTCCTTAATCCTCCTGTCATGAAGAAAAGACAGGTGTTTATAAGGATAAAGAGACATATGTTGAGGATCTGTATGCCCGGGCGCATCCTCTTAAACGGATCATGCGTATATGCCTCAAAGAGATACATCATGACCGCAGGCATGACAATATAAAGTATGATGTTTATTATTATCCTCATATCAGCCGGATCTATCTGTAGATCATATCCTCTCTTGCAGGTCCGTTGGAGACCATAGTGATCGGATATCCCAGCTCCTTCTCAATGAAAAGTATATAATTCCTGCAGTTTTCGGGAAGCTCGTCAAAGGTCTTTATTCCCCTGATATCGCACTTCCATCCCGGGAGAGTCGTAAGCACCGGCTTCGCCCGCTCCAGATCCCTGGGATTAGGAAACTCATGCACTGCCCTGCCGTCTATCATATAGTCGACACATACAGGTATCTCATCAAGATATCCGAGCGCGTCCACGACGGTAAATGCCACATCGGTAGTACCCTGCACCCTGCAGCCGTACCTGCTTGCCACACAGTCGTACCAGCCCACTCTTCTGGGTCTGCCTGTAGTCGCGCCGTACTCTCCTCCGTCACCTCCGTTGCGTCTAAGCTGCTCTGCCTCATCCCCGAATATTTCGGATGTAAATGCACCTGCCCCGACAGCGGAGGAATAAGCCTTTGACACCGTCACTATCTTCTTTATCTCATGAGGCGCTATACCCAGACTCACCGCGCCGTATGAGGCTATTGGTGATGAGGAGGTGACCATGGGATATATGCCGTTGTCAGGATCCTTCATTGATCCGAGCTGACCCTCCAGCAGTATCGTCTTACCCTCCTTAAGTGCCTCAGTACAGAAGTGGCTCACATCGGTAAGGTAAGGACTGATGATATCCCTGTACTCCATACAGGTCTCAAAAAGCTGCTTGGGATCAAGCGGTTCCTTGTGATAGAGTCCGGTGAGCATCACATTTTTTAATGTGCATATATCCTCCAGCCTTTCCTTAAGATAAGTCTCATCAAAAAGGTCACATGCCTGTATTCCCTTCTTGGCGTATTTATCCGAATAAAACGGAGCTATGCCGCTCTTTGTGGAGCCGAATGCCTTGCCTGAAAGCCTCTCCTCCTCGCATACGTCAAACAGCACATGATAAGGCATGAGGAGCTGTACCCTGTCGGATATCAGTATCCTGGGTCTCGGCACTCCCCTTGATACGATTTCGTCCACTTCATTTTTTAGCTTGACCACGTCAAGCGCCACGCCGGCACCTATGATGTTTGTCACATTCTCGTTGAAGACCCCCGACGGACAGGTATGAAGAGCGAATTTACCGTATTTGTTCTTTATCGTGTGTCCGGCATTCGCACCGCCCTGAAAGCGTGCGACTATATCCGCATCCTCCGCAAGCACGTCAGTGATCTTGCCCTTGCCTTCATCTCCCCAGTTCGCACCTACTATTGCCTTTACCATTTTTCATTCCCTCTCTTTATACCGTAACCTCTGCCTCTGCTCCGAGCAGATCTCTGTATCTGTCGAGCACCGGCTTTACATCCTCATTTATAAACCTCTCCACCTGATGGGAAGCGCATCCTGTATACTTTGAAGGATCGAGATTTGCCGTAAGCTCTTCAAGCGATACTCCGAACATTTCGTCCGCGGCAATGAGCTCAAGCAGATCATTGTCCCGTCCTTCCTCCTTCACATGGAGTCCGGCCTCCATGGAGAGCTCTCTGATCCTCTCATGCAGCTCCTGTCTGTTGCCGCCCTTCTTTACACAGTCCATCATGATATTCTCTGTAGCCATGAATGGAAGCTCTGCCATAAGATGTTTTTTTATCACCTCTTTATATACTACGAGTCCGTCTACCACGTTCATGTCAAGGGTCAGTATCCCGTCTACCGCAAGAAAGGCCTCCGGGACGGACAGTCTCTTATTTGCAGAGTCGTCCAGAGTCCTCTCAAACCACTGTACCGAGGATGTCACATGCGCATTCATGGTGTCAGCCATCACATATCTTGCAAGCGACGCTATCCTCTCGGATCTCATGGGATTTCTCTTATAAGCCATAGCAGACGAGCCTATCTGTGACTTCTCAAACGGCTCCTCCACCTCCTTCAGATGCTGCAGAAGCCTTATGTCATTTGACATTTTATGAGATGAGGCGGCGATACCCGCGAGCACGTTCAGCACTCTTGTATCGACCTTTCTTGAGTAGGTCTGTCCGGATACCGGATAGCAGGCGTCAAAGCCCATCTTCTCAGCTATCATCGGATCAAGCCTGTCAACCTTGTCCTGATCTCCCTCGAAGAGCTCGAGAAAGGATGCCTGCGTGCCTGTAGTGCCCTTGGAGCCGAGCAGTCTGAGAGACCCCTGCACGTACTCGAGATCATGCAGATCCATAAGAAACTCCTGCAGCCAGAGCGATGCCCTCTTACCCACAGTGGTGGGCTGCGCAGGCTGGAAATGCGTGAATCCAAGCGTAGGCAGGCTCTTATATCTGTCTGCAAACTCCGCAAGCTTCGCTATCACATTCACGAGCTTTTTCCTGACCAGTGTGAGCGCATCGTTCATTATGATGATGTCCGTATTATCGCCCACGTAGCAGGAGGTGGCTCCCAGATGGATGATGCCTGCCGCCTTAGGACACTGCTTGCCGTAAGCATATACGTGGCTCATCACGTCATGACGGACCTCCTTCTCCCGTGCCCTCGCGACATCATAATTGATATCATCAGCATGAGCCTTCAGCTCCGCTATCTGCTCATCGCTTATATCGAGTCCCAGCTCCTTCTCGGTCTCTGCCAGAGCTATCCAGAGCCTTCTCCAGGTGGTAAACTTTTTATCCTCCGAGAATATATACTGCATCTCTTTGCCCGCATATCTTTCAGACAGCGGGCTGATATATCTGCTCGTATCGCTCATGAAGTTATTTCCTTTCTCTGTGACTTCTTTACTCTGAAACCAAATATGGATTATACCCCTATATCTTTCTCCGGTCTATTCCCTTTTACGGTGATATCCCGTAACCTCCATTACCTTCTGCGTATCCGCACCGGCACTTTTCGTATCATCCGCCGCCCATGGCAATCCCTTAATGTTTTGATATGTTGGATAATATGTATTTTCAACCGCGGCTACACATTCACTAAACTCACTGTTCGTGCCAAAGAAGCCCTCATAACGCACGCGCGTCGCCTGCGTTGCAGGCTCCGAGCGGCTTAATCGGGCTATGGCACTCCAGTTCGTTAAGTGATGTGTGCTAATTGCTCTGAAAATACATATTACCCAACTATCAGACATATGTTAAGCGATTGCCTTATTCACCGGAGGCTTCGTATTCCGAGACTATATCAAGTATCTCGTGCGCATAGTGCGGATACTTCGCGACCAGTGACTCCACTTCCTTCTTAGCCGCATCACGGTTCTCGGTATTATAATCAATACGCTTCCTTAAGCCCTGTCTCCTCGCCACAAGCCCGTGCCTGAGCTCCACCATCTCCCGTCTGTCCACTACTGCCTCTGCCTGATGTATCCAGAGCGTGGGATAGTTTATGTTCGCGTTCATAAGCTCTGCCCTGTATCTCTCCTCGGCCGCATCCATATCCGAGCTCATGCGCCTCAGGAGATCCCTCTCGTGCTTCTCTTCCTGATAGAGTCTCCAGTAGTGCTCGAGCTCATCGGAGGAATGGATGTGATATTTCTCATACTCATACTCTATGAGGTTTTGTGTATTTACATACCGGATCTTTACGGTATTCTGTTTTGCTATGATCTGATTGAGCTGATTTACCGTCCTCCTCTCGATACTCCTTGCGTTTATAAAGATCGAAAAGGACGCGGTGAGTGTTACCGCTCCGAGTGCCGCTGCCGCTATCACTCCCGGCATCACGTTCATTTCGTACATATACTGCAGCATCAGCAGTATGAAGATCACAAACCCCATCGCGAATACAGCTATCATGGCGATATTCCGGCTGTTTATCTGACGCATCCTCGCATCTCTTCTTGAAAACTGTCTGGATACCTTTTCTCCCTCGAGCTTTCTCAGATCGTCCCTTACCAGCTCCTTATATTCCTCATGCTCCTTCAGAGTCTCCAGAGCCTTTGGCATATCAGCGGCTATAGCCTGCATCTCCTCGTACTTTGCTTCGCTTATCTTTCCCAGCCTGCCGGTATGTGATTCGTTTTCTTTCAGCAGATGGATCACATTCTCAGCCGCCGAGACAAGGGCGCTCTCGCTCTCTTCGGGTATGGCATCTATTATCTCGCAATCGCGCAGATAATCAGTGACATATCTGTATTCCTTTGAAGCCGACTCTATTTCCGAGGTACATTCAGCCATCTGGTCACACAGATTTCTGACATATCTCTCCCTGAGTCTGCGGTCTGACATATCGACCCCGGCTCTTTCGATATACCCGACCTCAGGTATCTCCTCTTCATAGCTCTCATCCGGGTCATAGTCTTCAGTCTCCGTATATTTCCTTGAAAACAGTCCCTTTATACTCTGCCATATCCCCATCTAAGATATTCTCCTGTATTCATCCTTCAGCCTTTCGGCAAGCCTGTATGCATACTCCCTTACTCCCTTTTCGCCTCCGTCCGCCAGCCTGCTCTCAAGCACCGTGATCTCCTCAGGCTTGGTAAACATGGCATTTACCTCTTCGATCAGCTTCTCCGGCGGTCTTTCAATGAGAAGCATATCGGCATAGTCCATCCTTGACATCGAAAGCCTCCTGCACATCAGACTCTTTTTCTCGTCTCCAATCTCATGATAGCACTCATACGCCTTGTCAAACATGAAGTACAGTCCGTACAGAGCCCCCAGCTTTGTGAGTACCTCCCTGTACTGCTTTTCATCCTTTTCTTTCTCCTCCTTCATGAGCTCTATCGCATGCTCATACATAAGTATGGCCGATCTGTATCTTTTATTCTCCTTTAGGAAATCCGCACGCGATATGAGTCTGACGTATTCCCTTATATCCTCCATTGAGGACATGATCTGTCTTGCCTTTTCCGCCCTGCTTTCGGTAAGGAAATGTCCGTATGTCAGTATAGACATGATGAACTCTACCGGCTGCCTCTTTTTTCTTATCAGAAACTCTGCCAGATCCTTCAGCTCGAGATCCACCTCTATGAATCTTATCAGCTCATCGCTAATGATGTAGTCGCCGAGGCTGTAGAGATTCTCGTTTATGACATAGCAGAGCTCCTCAAAGGAATGAACGGCACATGACAGCTCCGGTATCTGATATGCAGTTTCCGAGTATCTCCCGACACAACTGTAGATCATATGTATATCTCCGCCTCCAATGAGTCTCCCGTAGCCCTGAATATCTCCCCGAATCCGAGATCAAAAGCCTCACAGTGTATGGTGGATGCATCCTTCATGCTGACCTTAAGTCTCATCCTTGTACATCTGTCGGGACGCTTGGGGAACGCGTCCGCGCGGATCACACTGTATCTGATATCCTTTGTGAAGTAATTCTCCACTCTTATCCTTATCTCCTGATCCTCTCCCAGCATAAACTCTGTCTCACCGTTCGCCTCATACCAGTTTACACCTGCATTCAGCAGCGGATGGTATATCTCCTGTCCGTCCTTTATCATGTATACCCCTATATTGGAGCCCAGCTTGTCATCGTCAAAAAACCTGCAGCTTTCAAGCAGCGGATTGCCGTCCCTGTCATCTATGCCGGCATAGCAGGCTCCCTTGGTATACAGATTTCTGCCCTGAAATACTCTCCTCTTTCTCTCGCAGAGATAGGATACCGACTCCTTAAGCCAGCCTCCCTCAAAGCCCTCTCCCGAAAGATATACGGAAGAGACTATCTCAGAGTCCAGCACGGTACGGGCTATACTTAAGAAGCTGTAGTCATCCCTGAGGCTCATATCAAATGTACGCTCCTCTACCATGCTGACGTGAGGTCTTGTATCAGTCCTTGTGGAGAGCAGCATGGAGTGTACCCTGCTCCCGTCGTGATCAAAAAGAGCTATCTTGTTTCTCGTAAGAAACTCATCCTGATTCATGGCATAGTAGAAAAAGCTCTCTGCATATCCTATTATCCTGACCGATATATGCTCCTCTTTTAAGAACTCCAGCGCCTCACTTACTGTCTTTACAAGCTTTTCCTCAGGCTCCGGCAGTGTGACTACCATGCGCTCCACCTCAGACAGCGGTGTAATGAGAGAAGCAAGGTGTATGGTCTTCTTTAAGAAGCCCTCAAGCAGCTCCCTGCAGCCCTCCCGATCCTCGGCAGCACCGTAAAGCAGCGATGTCACCAGACCACTCTTCTCTCCGGCCGTCTGTATCGCCTCTTCTCCGTAGCAGACTGTCCCGTTTTCCGCTATGTATGCTGCTACGGGTATGACATACTTTTCCGAACCTGCAAAGACAGGTACAGACTGCACCTCTTCGGCTCTGCCCGTATTTATGCTGACGCTGATCTGCGCCGTCATGTCTGTCAGATCATAGCCTATGACTCTTCCCATAATATATCTCTTACCAGCTTATCCTTTGTAAGATAATCGTCTATCAGCTCCATAAAGCTGTCAGTATCTCCCATTTCATAGCTCGCTATGGCATCCTGCAGTATCTCATATCTCCCGTGTCCATCAAGCAGACGCTCCTCCGATCTCTCTACACCGCTCCTTATCGGCTTTGCCGTACCACCTCTGTGCTCGGTGATATAGTACTGTATTATCTCTCCCGGAAAAACGAAGGTCCGCGTCTGATATACTCCGGGGAAGAGCTCTCGCATAGTTTCCACCCTGTAGTCCGCCTCATCATTTTCCGGCTGCTCTATCACATAGTTAAGCTCTACCTTTGCTCCGGATCTGCCCCGGTATTCTATGAAGACATCCCCGTCAAAAAGCTCCAGCATCGGCATGATATCCCTGTACTCTCTGAAAAAGTCAAACACTATGTCTCTTTCCGCAAGATCTCTTATGTAAGGGCTCAGTATCCTGTCTGATCTCAGATCCCGCTTTTCGGCAAAGAACCTTATGAGACAGAGTGCCTCGATATCCGTGATCTCTTCATCTATGGCATAGTCAAGGAGTCCCAGATAGAGCCTGTTGTCCATTATGGTATTTCTTAAGAAATCATCCTCGGCAGCACGCCTGAAATAAGCACTGACTACCCTCTTTGACGCTTCCTTCTTTATATAGTCAAAGAATATCTCGTCTCTCTCCCCGATATATGCACCTGTCTCAAGCAGCTGCTCTATGATCCTGCCCTCGATGACAGTGGTATCGGACTCAAAGTCGCGGCACGCTCTCCAGATACCTCCCAGCTCTCTGAGCGTTCCCTCGTAGTACCTTGACAGATAATCGAGTATCACCTCATTGTATTTGTTTCCCCTGAAGGAGGCTACCGTTATCTCAAGCAGTACAGGGCTTAGATCCGCTCCGGCCTCAATCGCTCTCGTCGATATCCTCATGAGTACCTTGGAATCCATGCCGTATGATCCGTATTTCTCTATCACAGACACGACCTCATCATCCGAATGCATGGAGCAGAATCTCACATACTCGTTTCTCTCCGGCATGGTAAGGCGGCTCACGTCAATATCCTTTAACAGACTTTTAAGCTCCGTCTGCATATCATTGTCGTAGTAGAAGCGCATGAGCCCGACCAGAATTCCCTCCCTGAAGCCTTCGTTAAAAAGCTCCGAGTCTGCTATCCTTCTGACATAGGCAACGTTTCTTTCATCTATGCTTATGTCGTTCCTGCCACGCTCCGAAAGAGCCACCCAGAGCCCCGGCTCATCCACATCGGGGTAATCGATGGAGCTTAAGAAATCATTGATGCGCAGCAGCTTAATATCATCGCATGATATGAACTGGCTCCCGTATCTCCTTCCCTCGGCATCCTCGAAGAAAAGAGCATAGTCGGTATCATATACACTCACGTATGCCCTGCCTCCGCGTACCGTAACGCTTCTCTCTTCCTTAAATGCCGCCTCCGTCACCACTACCCTGGCTATGCCGGGATCAGTGACGGTAATGAGTCTGATATATCCGTTTTCTATCACGGCCTTATCGAGCTGTCTCAGTCTCGCTTCATCTATGCCGGATCCCCTGAAAAATCTCAGATAGTCGACAATTATCGCGAGATTTTCATCCATATGCCCGGCAAGCACTTCGGACGCGGCAAACTCCAGACAGGCCTCCCTGCTCCCTGACAGAAAGCCCGCAGCCTGATCCTCATTAACGATCATGTTTGCGTAGACGTATGCCTTCAGAGCCGGGGGCAGATCATTCTGCATACCGTAGTACATGAGGACATTTTTCGGCAGCAGCTCGGCACTCTTATGATCCATGGTGTAGAGATAAAAATCATACAGATTGGTCACACCTATGTCTCTCATCACCGCATCCTTAAAAAACCTGAAGTATGTGCTGTCCGTCACCTCGTTGCGGATAAGATACGAGCATATGGCCGTGAGCATATCATCGTCACCGATTTCATCATAGTAGGCTCCCATTATCCTTATAAGCCTTATATCAAAACCCCGCATACGCTGTGACAGGAGAGCCACCACCTCTGCGAGCTCACGTTTTATGAGTCCGTGGTTTATCGCAAATCCCAGTACATTGAGCTCAAAATCCGTGAGATGCTTGATAAGAGACGGATCATGCGACAATATACTATAGGCCTCAAGGTACATGAGCGGACTTCTCATGCCGAGAGCCACATGCGCCTCTATCAGCTGCCTTTCACGCTCAGGCGACATCTTTATGCTCTCATCGAGATAGATCAGTATCCAGAGTACCCTCCATGATGATCTGTCTCTGTCGTATATATCCCAGACCTGTCTCACCGCATTCTTCAGCACCTTATCGTCACCGGCAGACATGGCCTTGAGATAAATAAGATACGCGAATATATCCGGAGAGATGCTTTCTCTTTTTTCAAGCTCCCTCTCCACCGCAGCAAGCACCACGTCCGCTTCGTCGTATCTCTTTGCCGCGAGCAGTATCTGTGACTGCATGAGCCTGGCTTCGGGATCGTTCCTGTCCATTACGAGCAGACGCTCCAGCAGTTTATTTGATCTCTCGATCCACTCTCCTCCGGTACTGTCGCCTATCCTGAAGCTGATAAACTCCTTCATCAGCTTAGCCGTTATCATCTGTCTCGTGATGTGCCTGTCTCTCTCGGATCTTTCCCCCGTCGGCATATTTACGAATACCGGAATGGAGATCCCGGTATGCAGCGACTTTAACGCTATGCTTCCGAAATTATGCCCGTTGTGAAGCCTGTCGGCTTTTATGACAAACCTCACCTCCGCGAAATTGCCCTCAAAGTCCTCAGCATCGTATTCCTTTTTGGTAAGCTCTATAAACTCATCCGTGCTTTCAAGTGTAAAGCCCGCATATCCCCATCCGCTCTTCTTTACGGTGATGGATATTTCCTCATCCTCAGTGATGCCCTGCTCCATCACATTCCCTTCGGCAAAGCTTAAGAGTACGGGGGATTTCTTGTTCGTCTCTATAAGAAACTCCTCGACTCCGGCATATCTGGTCCTGTCATCGCCGTCACAGCCCCTGAATGCCCTGTATTTGAAGTAGGTATCTCTGTCTCCCTCGGAGAATATCCTATGCATTTCATCCGTATAAAAGATGCTTACGGCCTCGGCAAAGCTTTCCCTCGCAAGATTGGCAAAATGAAAAAGATTTCTGACGGGTCCATGTGTGGAGGATATCTCGTCGCGTATGATGCTTAAGACCACGGGGATCTTCTCTTCACCTCTGTTTGATATGACGGATATGCTGCCCTTAAACACCGTGCCATGATCAAAGCCGTAGGAGAGTATCTCATAGTCTGCCTTTATTCCATCAGCCCCTATGATGCCATTGTAATCCGTCACGGATAAGTGTATGCGTCGGTCTGAAACGCGCAGCATGAACGCGATATGATCCGCATCCTTCGCATACAAAGTAAAGGTTCCGCTTACGGTTCCTCCCTTTGCACAGGTTCCTTCTATCTTTTTCGTATCTATACTGAGGCTCAAGAAACGGACTCCTCTATCAGATCAAGCAGTCTGTCGTCATCTTCTTTTCCCATAAAGCAGAATCTGATATAAGACTCATCCAGTCCTCTGAATGATGAGCAGTCCCTTATCATCATCTTCTTCCTTATAGCCATCTCAAACAGCCTGTCCGCGCTTATCCTCTGCTCCGGCAGCCTGACGAGCACGAAGTTGGCCTGCGGTGTATAGTACTTTATTCCCTTATCCTTTAGCTTTGACAGTCTGATGCACACACGCTCCCGCTCTTCCCTGATATACGCTTTTACCCTTCCGATGTACTCTCTGTCGCCAAGCATATATGCTCCCGCAGTCTCCGCAAAGGAACTCACCATCCACGGATCTCTTACGCCATCTATCTCAGATATGATATTCCTGTTTGATGTCAGCGCGTATCCCAGTCTCAGACCCGGGGCGCAGAAAAATTTCGACATACTTCTTATCACAAACAGACACTGATACTCTGAAGTAAGACATGAGACATCAAAGACCTCATCCGCAAAGTCCACATAGGTCTCATCCACCATGCATATCATGCCGAGCTCCTCGCATCTGTCAAGTATCACACGCATATCCCCCGCTCTTACGGCCCCGGATGTGGGGTTCAGGGGATTGCATATGATCAGCATGTCAAAGCTCTCATCCGTCATGCCTGCAAGTCTTCCCGTATCAAGCTCAAAGCTCTCCTCCTCCTGCAGGTCAAAGTAAAGGGCTTCTCCTCCCGCAAGCCTTACATATCTCTCATACTCCGAATATGCAGGTGCCACTATGAGGGTCTTCGGCTTCTTCTTATGCCTTATCACGGCACCTATAAGCTCTGAAGAGCCGTTACCCACGATAATACTGTCAGTCGGGACTCCGCAATACTTACTTACCGCTCTCCTGAGATCTCTGTAGTCTCTCTCCGGGTACTTCTCTATGCACCTGAGCCTGTCCCGCATGACATCAATAAAGCCCTCCGATATCCCGAGTGGGCTGACATTTGCCGCAAAGGATATTATCTCATCCCGGGGTATCCCGTATCTCTCCTCTATCTTTTCAAGATCCGATCCGTGAAATGTACTCATCCCTGTCTCCTCCATGTACCCGGCGCAAAGAGCAGCAGCATGGGATAAAGCTCCAGTCTGCCGGCGAGCATGTCAAATGAGAATATCAGCTTTGAAAGCACGGAAAAGGCACTATAGTTGCCGGTAGGACCGACCATGCCGAGTCCGGGGCCTATATTGTTCAGTGTGGCTATCACGGCAGTGAGATTGGTCTCTGTGTCAAAGCCGTCGAGACTGACAAGGAGCAGTGAGACTCCGAGTATGATCATGTAGGCTGCAAGATATACCTTTACACCGTCAGCCGTTTCCTCCTTCACTTTCCTGTCGTCCATATATATGTTTTTGACAAGCCTCGGATGTATGAAATGCCTGAGCTCTCTTGCATATATCTTCGCGAGCATGATCATTCTCGACACCTTGAATCCACCACCGGTCGAGCCGGCGCATGCCCCGGTCACCATCAGCAGGATCAGCACGGTCTTTGAAAAGGCCGGCCATACATTAAAGTCCGCTGTAGAAAACCCTGTCGTGGTGATTATCGAGTTCACCTGAAAGAAAGCGTTTAAGAAGGTCTCCCCGGCATTTAACATGATGAGCAGCGTGGATGCGGCAATGATCATAAGATAGGCTCTGACCTCGCTCATCGCAAATGCGTCCTTTATGCTCCTCCTGATGAAAAGGAAAAAGTAAAAGTTAAAGTTGATGCCAAACAGCATCATAAACACTGCCACGATAAGCTGCTGTGTATAAGTATATCCCGCTACGGAGGAATTGAGTACACCGAAGCCTCCGGTGCCGGCGGTACCGAATGATATCGTAAAGGCATCAAAGGGATGCATGCCTGTGATGATAAGAAGTACTATCTGCACAAGTGTCATCACAAAATATATGATATAGAGTATCTTCGCGGAGTCCCTGAGTCTCGGCAGCAGCTTGCCCACATCGGGTCCCGGTGACTCCGATCTCATCAGATGCATGTTCTGGGCTCCCGTCATGGGCAGTATGGCAAGCATGAAGACAAACACGCCCATGCCTCCTATCCAGTGTGTAAAGCTCCTCCAGAAAAGAGAGCATCTTGAAAGACTCTCCACATCCGACAGTATGCTCGATCCGGTAGTGGTAAAGCCCGACACCGTTTCAAAAAAAGCATCTATAAATTCCGGGATCTCCCCGGTGATCACAAAGGGCAGAGCTCCCACGAGCGACATTATGATCCATCCCATGGATACTGCGATAAAGCCTTCCTTCGCGTAATAATTCTGCTTTTTGGGCTTTTTCCTGGTAGATATCAAGCCGGTTAAAAAACAGATGACAGCCAGTGCCCCGTACACCACTCCCTGCTTTTCTCCATAGATGAGTGAGACAACAGACGGCGCTATAAATAACAGTCCCTCTATCTCCAGCAGCTTTCCCAGAATATGAGCTATACTTGCAAAGTTCAAGACTCTTTACCTCCGCTGCTTAAGAGTATATCCGTGATATCGTCGAGTCCCTGATGCGTTGTGACGATCACGACCCTGTCCCCTACCTTTATCTCATCGCCGCCGCGCGGATAGATGATGTCTGTTTTTCTCATTATGCAGGCCACTACCAGATTTTCCTTAAGCTCCATCTGCTGCAGAGGTCTGTCCGTAGCCTCAGACGGCTCTCTTATGATAAATTCGAGTGCCTCTGCCTTTCCGTCCAGGATATTCACAAGAGACTCCACCCTGCTCCTTCCCATGGAATTCTGTATCGCCCTTACAGTAGCTGCGACATTGGCAGCCACGATGCTCATGGTATCCTCGCCTTTCATCGCAGTCAGGGCAAGAAATTCTCTT
>CAJOME010000043.1 GCA_905235585.1 uncultured Lachnospiraceae bacterium
TTTCGCCCCTGACAGTGAGTACTTTCAAGTGCTATTACGAAACTTAGTTATGCGCACCAAAACTACATGACTCACTTCGAGCCTTGCTACACAGCGTACATTGGCTCAAAAAGATGTAATGTTACCCGCGGTACGCCCTCTCGAGTATATCCACCGATACACCCACATTAAAGTACCTTTCAAGATACCGTCTGCCCCTGACTCCCATCTCCGGCAGTCTGTCCTTATACCGTATGAGCGCTCTCACGCCCTCCACAAAAGCCCCGGTGTCTCCCGCCCTTACGGATATGCCGCATCCCGCCTCCCCGATGCACTCATCCATGTCCGTAGCTTCATCAAGTACCGCCAATACAGGCTTTGACAGCTGCATATAAGACAGTAGCCTTGACGGAAAATTAGGTATGGTAAAGTCCTTTGAGAGACTTATCAGCCCCACATCCGCATTGGCAAGCAGCTTCTCGTATTCCGGTCTTTCAAGCTGATGTCTGTAGGTCAGATTGACCGGCTTTTCCCTTTCGATATACTCCTCTATAAGCCTGCTCTCCGTCCCGTCGCCTATGAAATAAAAGAAGACCCTGTCCAGCTCCGGCTGCTCGCCGCAGGCCTTTATACCCCTCAGCAGCCCGGCTATATCCTGAGGCTTACCCATATTGCCTCCGAATACTATACGCAGTCCTCTCTCACAGGGTGCTGCCGGTATATCCAGCGATTCGCGCAAAGCCACGGTATTCGGGAAGTATTCCAGCTTCCTGTCGGGTATCTCGGGATCATTTTCCTTAAGATATGCGATATTTGCCTCGGACATACAGCCTATCCTGTCGGAGCAGGCATAAAGCCGGCGCTCCATCCTCCGGTAGTACCTGTATATGGGACTGTGCTTGGAGAACATGCCGAGATCCACGGCATTTTGCGGAAAGATATCCTTAAGCATCAGGTATCTTACCGCACTCCTGTATCTTTTTGCGCAATACTTAAGCACAGGTGCAAGAGTGATGGGCGGAGTCGGGTATGCGATGATATCAAAGGTATCATCCTTAAAGCCGTCCTTTAGTATCATCCTGATCCGGCCGGGTATGGACATCTGTATAAGGGCTTTTTTTACCGATCCGACCCCGAACTGATCCGGAAGCTTCATGTAGACCGTGCGTATCCCCTCGACCTCCGTGACCCCGTCAGGCAGATCCATGTCGCTGGTGCCAGCTATCACGGTCACTTTGTGCCCCCTGTCCCTACATTCTCTTACGAGATCAAGATATATAGTGGATCTCCTGTAGTCAAATATCTGGAATAAAAATAATATCCTCATCCTCAAAAGCCCCGCTTATTGCTGTGCCTCTCCCAGAACACGCCGTCCTCGTACCCCTGTATGCGCCTGTCTTCATCGGCCATTTCAAGCCTCTTTTCCGCCCAGATGCAGTACTGCTCATTCTGCTCGATCCCCAGATAATGCCTGCCGAGCTTCTTTGCGGCAACGGATGTACTCCCCGAGCCCAGAAACGGATCGAATATCATATCTCCCTCATTTGAGCTTGCAAGTATCAGCTTCGCAAGGAGCTTTTCGGGCTTTTGAGTCGGATGCGGGGTATTCTCGGGCATCGACCAGAACGGTACCGATATGTCATCCCAGAAGTTGGAGGGATGAGTGTCCCTTATCCTGCCCTTATCCGTCTCTTCCCAGTCCTTTGGTATGCCGTCTGTCCTGTACGGCGCGATGACCCTTCTCCTCATCTTGACGGCATCGAGATTAAAGGTATAGCTGTCCGATCTGGTGGCAAACCATATATCCTCCATGCTGTTCTTCCAGTTGCTCTTCGCGCCGCGTCCCTTTTCCCGCTGCCAGGTGATCCGGTTGCGAACGATAAGATATTCCTTCAGCACTTCGTATACGGCATTGCTCGAGCGCCAGTCACAGCATACATAGACCGTACCGGTATCCTTAAGTAACGGGAGCATCCTCTCCACCCACTCCAGAGTGTATGCGCGGTATCCGTCATCCGAGGTCTTCCTGAATCTCCTGCCGTTAAAGTCCTTATGCATATTGTAGGGAGGATCCGCTATCACCAGATCGGCAAAGCCCTCCGGAAGCAGCGGCATAAGACTCAGACTGTCTCCCAGTACCGTCCTGTCGGTAAGTGCCGGCAGCTTTAGACCGCTGATGCCGTCGTCCTCCCGTGCATCGATGCATCTGTCCAGGTATCCTGCCCCCTCTTTTATATCGGGATCTATGGTCTTGTTTCTGGGCGACTTCATGAAAAACGCGGACTTATCAGCCCTTAAGCCTTTCTATCATGGCATACATGGCCTTCACGCTGTTGAAGTTTTCCGGTACTATCTCCGACGCCGGGATGGCTATGTCATATGCATCATCCAGCTCGCTGATGATCTGAATGATATCAAAGGATGTGAGCACCTTGCCGTCTATCAGATCGGTGCAGCCTCTGAAATCTACATCATCCCTTATTTCCTCAAGCAGCTCTAACAACTCATCCATATCAGTACCTCCCTGTCTGTCAGATCGTCATACCTGCCTTATAAGGCGGGCTCTGTCGATCTTTCCGTTTTTGTTCATGGGCATCTCGTCGATCCTTACAGTCCTGCCCGGCATCATGTACTGCGGCAGCTTTTTCTGAAGCAGTGCCGTTACATTCTCTTTATCCGCCTCTCCGGTATAGTATAGCAGTATTTTCTTCTTTTTTTCATCATACAGGCAGCAGGCTCTCGTCACGCCGTCCACAGACATGGCGGACACCTCGATCTCCCCCAGCTCTATGCGCTGTCCCATATGCTTTATCTGAAAATCCTTTCTGGACGTATAGATCAGCATCCCGTCCTCATCATACCTGCCGAGATCCCCCGTGCGGTATATCCTCTCATAATATCTGTCATTCAGGGGATTCTGCACAAATACGGCATCCGTCTTCTCCCTGTCATTGTAGTAGCCCAGAGCCAGACACTCTCCGCTCACGCATATTTCTCCCTCTGTATCCTTTTCGGTGACCAGCTGATCCTTATCGTCCAGAAGAAACACCTTTTCATTCTTAAAAGCCCTGCCCACCGGGATGAGCTCGTCCTTTTCAAATTCCCTGTCCAGTATATAATACGTGCAGTTGCATGTGATCTCGGTGGGTCCGTATAGGTTTACATAAGTCGCATCCGGAAGAAAGCTCTTCCATTTGTTCAGATGCTTGACCGGCATCACTTCCCCGCTGAACATCACCCTTTTTACCTTGTCCGGGACTCTGTATTCCAGACCGTTCATGATCGACACAAAGCACATCGCGGAAACCGCCCATATCAGGGTCGTCACCTCATTGTCCGCTAGATAGTCCATCAGGACGGAGGGCTTTGTAAAATACTCCCTCGGGATGAGCAGCACCTCGGCACCCGTATACAGGCCGCTGTATACATCCTTTACCGATACGTCAAAATCAAACGGAGCCTGATTGGCTATCACGTCAGTCTCATCTATGCCAAACACCTGCACAAACTCGCTGATGAAATCGATCACCGCGCGGTGACCTACGGCGACCCCTTTAGGCTTGCCGGTGCTCCCGCTGGTGAAGTTTACATAAAGTGGATCTACCCCCAGTATCCCCTCTGCGGCATCCCTTAGCAGCTCCTCGCTGATATCACCTGACCCCGCGCTCTCCATCAGCTCTGAAATGTATATCACGGTCACATCCTGCTGCTTTACCGCTTCTCGCAGCCTCTCAGCATTTTCGTCATCGGTCACTATCATCCGTGGCTTAAGGATAGACACTGTCTCGTTTATCCTCTCCTCAGGCTGTCTCACATCTATGTAGCTGTAAAAGCCGCCTGCCATGACGATACCAAACATCGCGCATACAGAATCCACGCTCTTTTCCATGAAAAAAGCAACCGGATCCCCTCCCCGCAGCTTTACGCCCGTCGTCCCCTGCAGCATGATCGTAGCGATCCTTTGAGCCAGAGCATACAGCTCCTCAAAGGTGACGCTTTTACCGGTATCGGCAAAGGCTGTGCGTTTCGGATATTCCTCTGCCGCTCTTTTCAGCAAGTCTGTTACATTCTTCATCTCATTCATCCTTTACGCCGTTTTCAAGCGCTTTTATCAGCTCCCGGGTATACGCCCTCCTGCCGGAGGCCGACATATGATTCATATCTTCAAAATAATCCGCCTCATGGCTGTCAAAATCCACATCGGACGCAAGGATATACTGTGCGTCGTTTTCATCAAGTATCCTTATGAATTCATCTCTGTATCTTATAAAGGTCGGATCATCCTGAAGCCTGTAATAGCAGGGACTCTCAACAAAGACAAAGCTCTGTGCGTCCTCCCTGCATTTTTGTATTATGTCAACCACTGCATCCTCCTGAGCCTTTACCGGAGTCTTGTCTGAAATATCAAACTCCTCCTGCTCGAGCCATTCCCGTCCCGGTGAGACGGATTCGTCGGTCTTGGCGCCCTTGTAGTATCTCGTGCCGTAAAAGGGCTCCGTGAGCGGAAAGGTCACCAGATCATCCATGCCGGATGTCACAAAGTATTCATACATCATAGGCAGATCCGTACTGCCGGCATCATACATGCTCTTCCAGAGCTCCTTCTTTCCCTCCCAGGAGAGATCCCATATCACCCTTGAGTCCGAGAGAGCCACCTCCTGTGTGAGCATCATAGGTCCCAGCTCAAAGACTATCAGACCGTATTCCGCATCCGATCTGCGGCGTATCTCCTCATACTGTATGACGGTAGCCACAAGCTGATTGCCTCCGTAGGATATGTCATAGACCCTGCCGTCATACGCCTCATCCATCATGGGCATATCGACATTGGCGCGAAAAGTCGACGAGCCTATGAACAGCACATCCAGATCGCCTGTCCTGACGGCATCCCTTATGCCTCTGTTTCGCACAGGCATTTCACATGAGTATACATTCTTGAAAAATACAGCCACCGCGATCAAAAGGATCGCAGCCGTAAGTGCCATTATTACCTTCTTCATAACCTTAAAAAGCCTGATACATGAAATTTGACTTCCCTGCCACGCCGAACAATGCT
Organism: uncultured Lachnospiraceae bacterium; assembly: GCA_905235585.1. Classification (GTDB taxonomy): domain Bacteria; phylum Bacillota; class Clostridia; order Lachnospirales; family Lachnospiraceae; genus NK4A144. The sequence continues at coordinate 5,036 of CAJOME010000043.1, forward strand.
ATCACCACAAGCATCGCCGTCGCGTATATATATCTGTGACCCCTGAACGCATTCTCATCCTTTTCCTTGGCAAGCTCCACGACAAACTGGGCCGTCACGAGCACGGCGATGATGATGACCGAGGCCACTGCCTGATTGCCGTTGCCGAAGGGAGTAAGGGCTGCCGCTATCTGCGAACCGTTGATATGCGTATCTGTCAGTATGTTCTTAAATATCTGTACGGTATCCGAAAAGCTCTCCGATCTGTATATTATCTCGCCAATGCTCAGTACCAGAAGTGTCCTCGCCACCTGAAATATCTTTACGAACACATTATCCCTGTTCCAGTGTATCTTCCTGCAGAGCTTCTTTACATATCCGGATGTACAGAAGGATACCAGCATGATAAAGGCGAAATAGATACCCCATCCGAGATAGGAAAATCTTGCTCCATGCCATATACCCGTGACTATCCATACGACTATCGTGGGGAAAACCGTACGCAGAGTCCCTTTTTTCGCTTTTTTGAACACCTTGCCGAGCCCTCTGGAAAGGAAGCGGTTCCATCCCGATGTCACGGACGGCATGAAAAGGTGTGTGTTAAACCACTCATTAAGTGAGATGTGCCATCTCCTCCAATACTCCGGGATACTCTTTGAAAAATAAGGACGGTGAAAATTCTCCTTTAGCCTCACACCGAACATATCCGATACTCCGCAGACGATGTCCATATATCCCGAGAAGTCCGCATACATCTCGATAAGATAGAAGAAAGTGGCTACGATCAGCGTCAGACCGCCGTACCCCTTTGGCGAGCCATACACCGTATCTATGTAAAAGCCGACTCTGCCTGCTATCACAAGCTTTTTGAACACACCGATGATGACCCTGTATGCCCCGTTTTTCAGATTGTCTCTGTCATAACCGTGATAGGCAGTCAGCTGCTCCTGCATCTCCTGATAGGTACCTATGGGACCCTGCGTCAGCTGCGGGAAATACGAGATAAACAAAGCGTAATGCCACAGGTTGTCACTCGGCTTTATCTTCCCGTCGTAGCAGTCATGAGCATATCCCAGGGTCATGAAAGTATAAAAGGAGATGCCCAGAGGGGCTATCAGGTCATGTATGCCAAAGTTCACGCTATACTTAAAGACTATCAAAAGCCCGAGGTTTATCACGACAGTCCATATGAAATGCGACCTGACGGGGTGCCTCATGAGATACCAAGTAGAGACAATGGAAATGGCTATGAATATTATGTAAACTGGATTGCACCACATATAGAAGATACAGCTGCCTGCGAGCAGCACCTTCCATTGATGCTTCTCTCCGGTGTGATAGTATATGCCGAGCAGGACACATATGAAAACAAAAAACGGTATCGAGATAAGGCTCATACTCCTCCTCCCGGATGCCCGGTATTTCCGTTGTATATTATGTCAACCAAACTCATTATATCCGTCAGCTTCTCAAATCTCCAGGTCTCATGTATCCCGTCGAGATACTCCCGGTCATTATAGATACCGTTTTCCCGTATGATCCGCGCGGTACGCACAGGGAGATCTGCCGCTATATGAAAGTCCTTGGCCGGATTGTCACCTATGTATATCATTTCGGAGGGTTCTGCAGCAAGCCTCTCTGCCATCACTCTGAACCCGTGCGGATTGGGCTTGCGATATGCTGCCCCACCGAACTCGTCATTAAGTATCACTTCATCAAACCAGTCCTTGTCGGATCTTCTTTTCTCCTCCTTTGGCAGCCCTGCTATCGCAGAGCGTATCTTATTGCGCTGTCTGTCAGGATCACCGTCGGATATGATGCCTGTAAGGATCCCTCTGTCCTTCAGCCATTTCAAAGCCGGATATGCATCGGGATAAAACCTCAGATCGGCCGGATGGCTCCTGTAGGCACGGATCAGCTCCTGAAGCTCCGCTTCTGTATATGAGACCCCGTAGGTATCGAACAGCCTGTTGAAAACATTGGCATAGGATTCCCTTGAAAGCTCCCAAAGCCTGTCCTCTATCTCCTCAGGACTGCCCGACAGTCTGCCTGCGAGCTCTCCTGCCATATACCGGTATCCGCTCACGATAAACCCGTATTCCGATACGAGTGTATCGTCAAGATCAAAGATAACCGCTTTTATGATGCCGTTATCGCTCAACTGCATTATCCTCGTTCAGCATTATGGAAGCGTCAAACCTTAAGAAGGTCACGTTTTCCCTGAAATCATTCTTCGGAGCAAGCTGCTCCCCCAGCAGCAGCCTGTAGAGATGCTCGCAGGAGTCCGCTCCTGCCATGATGGACATCGGCGCGCCTCCGCCGAATCTGGGATTTATCTCTATATACTCTATGCCCCTGCCGGTCCTCATGCACTGGATAGTGATATGCCCTATGGGATGCAGCTCCTCAAGCAGCCTGCTCACATCATCTATGATCGCAAGATCCCTGACGATACGCCCCTTTGCTATCTCTCCGCTCCTCGTGGCTATCCTTATACGGGGCACCACGGTGATGATCCTGCCTTCAAAATCAAGGAAGCAGTCGATCGTATACTCCGTGCCCTCCATATAGTCCTGAATGATATATCTGCCATCACCTATCAGCCTCCTGTAGGTATCAAGCTCCTCCCTGCTTTCCGCCTTAAAAGCATTGATCGAGGACGATCCGTCCAGAGGCTTGATAAAGACAGGGTATGTGACATCCCCGCTCTCCAGAGCCTCATCCGTTATCATCTCGGGCACAAGAAAGGCATGCTCTTCAAGCCATCGCTGTGTATTAGTCTTGTCCCGGCATATCCTGATCACATCCCCGGATGATATCAGCACCCTCGCATGGGTAGCACCCTCTATCTGCCCTCTTCGCTCCGCCAGAAGAAGCAGCTCTGTATCTATGGTCGGCACGATGAGAGCTATATCGTACTTATTGCAGATATCTATAATCGAGTTTACATAACTATCATTCTCGGCTATTCTGGGTACCTGCTCGCTTGCGTCGGCAAAATAAAGCGCCGGAGCCAGATTGCTCGCATCCGCCGCTACGATCAGCCCTCCGATACCGAGTCTGTCACGGGCTGCCTTAAAGCAGTTTACCAGCTCGACCCTGCGTCCGGCCGAAAGTATTAAGATATTTATGCTTTTCTTATTCATCCTTCTCTCCGTCAGGCTCCGGTGTGCCGGTAAAAAACTCCATCGTAGCCGATGTCTCTGAAGATATGCCTGTACGCTTCAATACACTGCCCACCGTCATCATCACTATCTTCAGGTCAAGCAAAAAAGATATATGCCTCGTATACCATACATCATATTCGAACTTCTTTTCCCATGATATGGCATTCCTGCCGTTTACCTGCGCCCAGCCGGTGAGTCCCGGGAGCACATCATGACGGTGTGCCTGCTCCGCATTGTACAGCGGCAGATACTGTACCAGTAGCGGTCTCGGTCCCACGAATGACATATCGCCCTTAAGTATATTGATAAACTCCGGCAGCTCGTCAAGCGATGTGGCTCTGAGCTTTTTGCCAAACTCCGTCAGTCTCACCTCATCAGGCAGCAGCACTCCCTCGTCATCTCTTTCATCGGTCATTGTGCGAAACTTCATCAGACCGAAGATCCTGCCCCTGTACCCGGGTCTCTGCTGTCTGAATATGACGGGTGATCCCAGCTTGATACGCACGAGCAGCGCCAGAACGATAAGCAGCGGTGACAGTATCACCAGCGCGGCAGCTGCGAGTATGATATCGATCAGTCTTTTTACAAACACACGGTAGATCATTCGTTTCTTCCGTCACTGTACATTCCTGTCCCCGGAGTATACTCATAGGTGGGTACCAGATCCTTGATCCAGACTCTCACATCTGCCTTTTCCTTTTTGGACTCGATATTAAGCTTACTGAGCTTCTCGAAAAAGCTGTCCGTGTCCATATCTATCGGCCTGCCTATATGTATCAGCTTGTTTGGTGTATCCTGCAGTCCCTCTTCGTCCATGAGCATCTCTTCATATAGCTTCTCTCCGGGACGCAGCCCCGTGAATTTGATCTCTATATCCTCTCCCGGCACATATCCGGAGAGTCTTATGAGGTTCTTTGCCATATCCAGTATCTTAACGGGCTCTCCCATATCAAGCACAAAGATCTCTCCGCCCTTCGCGTACACTCCTGCCTGAAGCACGAGTGATACAGCCTCGGGTATGGTCATGAAATATCTTATTATCCTGGGATCCGTCACGGTAACGGGTCCTCCTGCCTCTATCTGCTTCTTAAAAAGCGGTATGACCGAGCCCGAGGAGCCGAGTACATTTCCGAATCTTACCGCCACAAAGGACGTATCTCCCCTTTTATCATAGGACTGCACTATCATCTCGCATATACGCTTGGTGGCACCCATGATATTCGTGGGGTTCACCGCCTTATCCGTAGAGATCAGCACGAACTTTTCCGCATGATACTTTAGCGCTGCTTCGCAGACCTTCCATGTACCCATGACGTTATTCTTTATGGCTTCATTGGGTGATATCTCCATGAGCGGCACATGCTTGTGAGCCGCAGCATGATAGATGATGTCCGGATGATGCTTCTCGAATACATCCTCCACTCTTGCGGTATTCCTCACCGAGCCTATGAGCACGAGCAGATGCTCCTCGCAAAACTCCGGATACTTCATGCGGAGCTCCTGCTGTATATCATAAGCATTATTCTCATAGATATCGAAAATGATGAGGAGCTTCGGCCTGTGCGTGACTATCTGCCGGCAGAGCTCCGATCCTATGGTGCCGCCTCCTCCGGTGACAAGCACGGTCTTGTCCCTTACATATCCCATTACGGAGTCGAGATCCGTCTGTACGGGATCCCGTCCCAGCAGATCGGTCACATCCACCTTTCTGAGCTGCGACACCGAGACCTCACCGTTCACCAGCTGATATATACCGGGCAGCGTCTTCAGATCACACTTGGTCTCCTGACAGATATCCAGTATCTCCCTTGTCTCCTTTTTGGATATGGATGGGAGCGCCACTATTATCTCATCTATGTCATACTTTGCCGCCGCCTCTATGATCTGGTTCCTGCCACCCACGACCTTCACCCCGTGGATATAGGCTCCGATCTTGGCGGGATTGTCGTCTATGACACAGCATACGGCCTTCTGTATGTATCTGCTGGTATTCATCTCACGTATAAGAGAGTTGGCAGCCTCTCCCGCACCGATCACCATCACATTCACGTTTCTGGCATTCTCATTCCTCTTCTGCACAAAGGTGCGGAATACCCTGTAGGCAAATCTCGATACGGCGACAAAAATGATGAGCCACATCACATAGGTAAAGAAGAATGTCCTGGGCATCGCGTATCTGAAGACAAACCTCATGCCTGCAAACTGGAGCACCCCCGACAGCAGACATCCGGCTATAAGAGATGCCATCTCGGAGAGACCCGCGTAGCTCCACAGGCTCTGATACATATGGAAAAAGTGGAAAATAATTATCGTGGTAACGACGGTGATGGGAAGATAACTCCAGATATTGTTTATCCATATATCCGCATCTACAGTGGATACCAGCTCTGCATAGCTCATATCAAAGCGCATTAAAAGCCCGAGCGCCGATGATGCCATGATGGCCAGAATATCATATACAATAAGCCCTGCCTGTCTCACGAGCAGCTGCCTGTTAAAATGATTGTCATTCATCAGATCACATTATCCCTATATTTAGTACTTCAATATCGTAGTATACCATATATATCGAAATATGCCTAATCACTCCCGTTTCTCTAACTTGCTATCGCCTGATGTGCTGCCCTCATTTTCTCGGGATCACTCTGACCGAGCTCTTACCATAATATCTGGCCGCATATTTGTTCGCTCCGTAATCAGCAAACTCTCCTATCCCCGGGGACTTGATCAGCGGATCAGGATCGATATACAGCAGCGAATCATCCACCTCTATCGTCAGGTCATCCTCTTCAGAGTACTTTATCTCATCCAGCACGTCATACCATCCATCGGAAAAATCACGTGTTATCACACGGTCTCTTGCCATCCTTACAAAAGGAAAATCAGCCATATATGCCTCATTGATCATGCTGACATATATTCCGACCGCTATCACAAAGCCGGCCATTGCAAATACCCTGCTGTCAAGCTCATACCTGCCGGCTATATATACCCCTAATATAAATGCAGCCATGAGCGCTGCTATGATCCCGAAGGTATTGAACACAAACTGGATCCTGTTGGGAAAATCATGGCTGTCATATCCCAGCGCCACCGGTAAAAGAGTCACGGGAGGTACCGCCCCAAAGCATAAAAGCATGAAAATGTAATTCCTTTTCAGCTGCAGGGCATATTTTTTTGAAAGCCTATACGCTGTTAACACCATGATGATGAAGCTGAAGAATAACAGAGGGTTAAATATCAGCTGCCCGGAGAAATCGCAATACGCGATAAGTGTATTTTGAATTCCGGTTTTCCAGAATAAAAGCGATGATGCGCTTATATTCATGTTGCGCCTGAAGTTACCCGGCGCCGCTACTGCCGAAAGCCCTCCGGCAACGCAAAAGAGCAGCGGTATCCAGTCTTTTTTTCTTACGATACCGTCTTTTGAAATGTATAAGACCGAGAATATATACCCTACTCCGACAAATACTGCCGTCATATAGTCCGAGCAGGTTACCAGCCCAAGCAGGGAAAGCGCGGTCAATGAGACCCAGCCTCTCTCATATTTCAGATGCTTCACAAGAAGAGCCAACAGGAAAAAGCCCATCAGCATATTGACCGCATAATGTGATCCCGCAAGCCACGCGAATACTTCAAAATAGATATCGATATTTATAAGCGTAAAGGCAGCCAGTATATAAACAATACCGGTATAAAGCCTGTCTTTTATCTCCAGCACATCCGAAATAACCGCTTTTATCATGGCATACAGCGACAGCAGAAATAAAACAAACACCACACACATTGTGAGACCGTACCAGCCCCTGATATCATCAAAAAGATTAAGCGGATTGAAAAAGGTCTCGTAAAATGACGCAAACCACATACCGACCCAGCCATACCAATACTGAACAGTCAGTCTGACAGACTCCAGAAACAGATTGCTGTGCCTGTTTATATCCGCCATACTAAAATCATCCGGAGAGGGCACCGAGTGCAGGATCGTATAGAAAAAGGGCAGCAGTGAGATCACAAAGCATACCCATATCACTATATTAAGCTTCTTTTGTTTCATCAAAGGTCTCCTTTTTATCCGCGATCGCTATCTCAATAAAAGCCATGAAAAACAGGCTGTATGGCGGAACAATAAAAAAGTTTTCGGTAAAAGCCGATATCAGCATGGCAAACACCGCGCATATCGAAATAAAGCCGATCTGCTCATCCGCACCGGTTCTCAGTGCTTTGCAGGCTCTGAGCAGCATCCTGACAAGCATGGTAAGAGTGATGATAAATACCACCGCCCCATGCACTACAAGAATATCGAACATCCCATTATGAACCTCAAATATCTCAAAGCTCTTCATGACATATCTTGATCCCGTTCCCGTAAGAGGCGATGCCAGAAACGCCATCCAAAGCTCGGTCCAGATATCCTCCCTGCCGGAAAAGATATTCTTGTTGAGTACCACAGCATTATACATATAGTCTGATAATACAGTATACATCAGGGTAAATAAAACACTGCCCAACGTAGATATCATGATCAGCGCGGTACATACGCGTTTATTCCGGACGATCAGTCTGCGCATAAGAAAGAAAATACCGAATGCAATGATACCTGTTATGGCTGTCCTCGTATGATACAGAACCGAGAGGATAAATGCAGTTATGTAAACCATAAATTCAAGCTGCCTTTTGTATTTCAGCTCCACCGTTTCCACAAGTATCATCGCGAAAAACGCCATCAGCATGAAGACAAAGCCCACCATATTAAAGTTGTATGACCATCTGACATGCGAGTACCATAGCGATACCGGACAGGCTCCGACAAATGACAGATAAAGTACGGCTTTCTTCGTAAGCCTCAGATACCTGGTCACATAGCATATCAGCGCCAGATCCGTCGGTATAAATACCGCGCCGAGCCCCGAGCCAGACATGAGCGCAAAGATAAGAGTGAGAACCGGCAGAAGCAGCAGCATATACAGATCGGGATCCCTGTCCCTTATATGCTCTGCAAGATAAGGTATCGCCAATACACCCAGCACAACAAATATCACCACCGAAGCGAAACGCACGGTAAACGCGTAAACATCCTGATTTATAAATGATGTTGCGACAAGATAGGTAAACAGTGCGCAGAATATGATGTTTTCCCTGTCACGTATCGCCCTGATCATGACCCTGCCCTCCCGGCAAGCGCTTTAACACGTCTTACGGCATATGCCGCCTGAGCCCTGTATAAGAAAAGCAGTACCAAAAGGATAAGTGCGCATACCGCACATGCCATATACTCCGCTGTATCAGACTTTACGCCATACATGGTGACACCTCCCGCTATGAGCACGAGGATATATCCGGCAATATCCCTCTTTATGTCAACCTCGAGC
>CAJOME010000044.1 GCA_905235585.1 uncultured Lachnospiraceae bacterium
TTTCCCTATATATTGATAAAGCGTACCACCAAAATCATTTGTAATATTATATTTACCATCAGAAAATGCACCCGCTCCACCAAAACCATTCATGATGCTACAAGTAGGACATTTCACACAGGTTTTTATCTTTACTCCATCTATAGGACACTTTCTCTTCTCAAGGTTCGTGCCGGATTCAAATACCGCCACCTTCAAGTCCGGTCTTTTCTTTGCGATCTGGTAAGCGGAGAATATACCTCCGGGGCCGGCACCGACTATTATCACATCGTATTTCTTTTCCATATGCATCTCCTGCTTTAAAAGTAAACCCCCTGCTGCGTTGACCGGACGCTGCAGAGGGCAAGACCTTGGGCATTTTCATGCCTCCAACTAAGACTGTCTGGTCGAAAAACAAGCAAGCAAAAACGACCTCAACAGTCTGTTTTATTATACGCTAAGTATTTAATTACCGCAAGAGCAAATTCGACAACATTCAGTACAACATTTCACTCTCCCATGCACTCACAGTTCGCGTAAAAGCCTTCATTCAGGATATCATCCACACTCTTGGTCTCATCAAAGACCACGAGCTCCTCAAATGTGAGAGAAGAAAAATGCGAGCCTCCGACCTTGTGAAGCTTGTTTGTCCCCGAGTCTCCCACGAACTCACCGAATATCCGACTGTCATCATAAATCTGTCTGAGCCCCTCTATGACCTCGGGATTGGAATACATCGCCTCGTTTACGGCCTCAGCCCTTATCACGCGTCCGCCCCATGACTTTGTATCCCCGCTTTCCGTGGGTACATCCGTCTGTGCGAGCACCTCCGCGGATACACCGTCATCCGTCACGGGCATATCTTCCGCCGCTCCCGTCACGTCATCGGCAGACGTATCCTCTTTGGATGTCTCCGCTTCGTCAGCTTCGTTTTTGTCAGTACCGTCATCCGATGACCCGGACAGGAATGTCAGTATTCCGGACTTTTTGGCTTTATCACTGTCATCGTCTCCGGCTGTCTTGCCCTGCTCATCAGATGTACCTTGACCGGCAGGGTCATTATTATCGGCTGCAGTCATGTCCCTGTTCCCGGACACGGATGCTATGCTGCTGCCATCGGAATACCCTGCGCTGTAGCCCTCGTCATAGCCTCTCTGATAGGGTGGCTTATAGCTGCCGCATGCCGTGATCATCATACATATGGCGATACATACACTCACAAGGGTGATATGTGCTTTTGTTCCGTTTTTCTTACTATTCATAATCTCTTTTACCAGAACTGCACGTTTTGTGTAAGCTTATATACCCCGTCGATCTCTCTGGCATCCAGCTCGACCAGCAGTCCTTTGGCGTTCTCCGCCTCGCTAAGGCATTCCTTCATATAGGCGCTCTCGACCCTCCTGTTGGTATAAGCATCCACGCACTTATCATAGACTGTACGGTCCGTGGTGTAAATATCAAAGGAATATATTCCCTTTCCCGTATCATTTATCTCTTTCCTGCACAGATCATAATACTCTTCCAGACTGCGGCAGTATACTCCCTCGGGAAGCTCAGACGGGGCACTTCCCTCCTCACCTGAGCCCTCCTGTCCGTCATCTGCTTCCTCATCCTCCAGATGACTGTAGTTTCCGCCCTCGCATGCAGGAAGATATACCGACAGCCCTTTTCTTCTGTGATCCTTCCCTATCTCGGCATCCGACAGATTGAAGTAGTCATACTGTCCGCCCGAGTCGGAATCATCCCAGGTCACATCCACGTTATAGTATCCGTCGTAGAGCTTTATTATATTCCATGCATGCGGCTCACCGGCTGTTCCCCTGCAATAGTAGCACGGGATACCGAGATTCTGCATTATATACTGAAAGGCTCTCGCGTATCCGGCGCATACCGTCGCATGATTCACGAAGCCGCTGTACGCGCTCTGGTTCATCTCCGCCGAAAGGCTGTACCTGAAGGCCTCCCTTATCGCATCATGTACATTCTTCTCCTGCTCATACTCGTCACCCGAAGCCCTCTCCCCTATGGCACTCGCCCCGTCGTCAAAACGTTCCGCCGATGCTCCGGGATCATTTGCCGTCCTGTTAAATGACAAACGTATCTCGAGACACTCACCGCTGCTTCTGTATCCTGCCGAGTATCTGGTATCCAGCCAGTAGAGCTCCGGATGATCGTTAAAAAGTGCCTCAAAGGTATTTGAAAAGCTCGACCACGGCATATTGATCTCCACGGATCTGAACACGGGATTAAACTCGGTCGCATTGGCATAGAGCTGTCTGTACAGATGCTGTCCTCTTGTGTCCAGCATATGATAATAGGGATAAAACTCCTCATCAAAGTCAAGCTCATCCCCTGTAGGTCCCGTGGAAAGCTCACTTTCGATCCTGTCAGCCTCCTCGTCATCAAGGATCCCCAGCTCACCGACAGGAGGCTCGAGCCCTGTAAGTGCCTTTAATATATCGGACACTTTCTCTGCCTGTGTATCCGGCTCTGTGTACATGGGCGTGATACCGCCCCTGAGCCCTGCCTGTGGTATGTCCCCTGTCTCCTCCGCAAAGTAGCTGTCCGCTATCAGCTTATTCTCCGTCTCATCCGCACTCAGGCTGCTGCCTTCCGGCAGATCCTCCACAGACTCCTCCGCTATGCTATCCTCTGCGGTATCATCGGATACTCCCGCTGTCTCCTCCGTATCCGGGCTGTCCTTTTTCCCGAGCCCCTTAAACAGATCCGGATTCGCTGCGCTCAGTCCTATCAGGACACAAAGAAGTATGATGAGAGAAAGTATTGCCGCCAGCAGGCCTTTTACCACCTTCATCGTCTGCCGCTCCGCACTTCATCAGGGAAAGCTGTCGCCTCTTCTCTCCATAATGAGATATATTTAAGCTCATTCTCCATCATATATTGGCTCGAAATCCTCCGCGGGATGCCCGCATACCGGACACAGATAGTCTTTGGGCAGCTCGCTTCCCTCATACACGTATCCGCATATCTTACACTTCCAGCCCACTATCTTCTTATCAGTCTTTACCGTCTCCGGCTTAGGCTTCACATGATTCTGATAATCCGCGTATGTGAGGGGTTTCTTATCATTAAGCAGTATCGCGTCCTCTATCTCCGCTATAAACAGTGTGTGGCTGCCGAGGTCATGGCTCTCAAGCACCCTGCAGCTTATGACAGAGCAGGCATGCTCCTTAAGATAAGGTATGCCGTTTATATCCGCCGGCAGCTGTGACGGATCATACACGCCCGTAAACTTGTCCACATCTCTGCCGGACTGCATCCCGAAGTGCTTTATGGTCTCAAAGTCCGTTGTCTCATCAAGCAGTGTGAGCGCGAATACTCCGCTCTGCTTCAGAAGCTCGCAGGTATAGTTTGCGTTAATACAGGAGATCGCCACCCTTGTGGGTCCGTTTGCCACCTGCATACAGGTATTCGTGATACATCCGTTTACCTTGCCGTCCTGCTTTGCAGCAAGCATGAAAACACCGTATGTCAGATTGTAAAGTGCCTTGTTGTCCATGTTTCCCCTTTCCCGGCAGTCTGCCGTACGTTACTGTCTTTTCCGCCTACATTATTCCTTCATAAACGCGGTCATCACATTCACTTTGGATGCCGCCTTTTTAAGATTCGCAAGATCATCCTTCATATACTGCTCTAAACTTGCTTTTTCATCCTCGGTAAAGCCGTTGTTCTTACTGACCACACAGTCAGGTATGATCCCCTCAGCAGTCCTTTCGCCGTCTCTGAAGGAGACATATGCCAGCTGCTTTCCGTCTTTTTCGAATACACCTGATATATTTATGTCAACCGTTTTGCCCATACCTTCTCCGTTTTGACCTTTGAGCCGCTGAGATTTATCATGTATATGTGATAGCTCTGTGAGTATCGCATATTTATTTATTATAAGGTCTACGGCTTTGAATAGTCAAAGGGAGGCAGCGATGAGATTTGACGGGATAAAAAAGGTTCACGAGGGACGATATATAGCAAGATATGATGTGTCCTACACTACAGAGCAGGGACACGTGAAAATATACGAGATGATAAGCAGAAATAAGGATATGCACACTCTTGAGGATCTGAACAATCCCAACGTGGAAGCAGTAGTGCTCGTGATATTCGATGAAGCTCATGAGGAGATCCTGCTCGATAAGGAATACCGTCTTGCAACCGGCTGTTACGTATACAACTTTCCGGCCGGGCTCATAGATCCCGGAGAGACCCCCGAAGAAGCCGCGAAGCGCGAGCTGTACGAGGAGACCGGTCTCACGCTTACCTCGATAGAGGATGTGGTCGGAGAGAGCTACTCCGCTGTCGGTTTTTCAAATGAAAAGAATATTACCATAATCGGCACCGCAAAAGGAGAATTCCGTAAAAGCAATGACTCCGAGTTTGAAGAGATATCCTCCGCCTGGTATACGAAATCCGAAATAGCAAAGCTTCTGAAGGAAGCTCCCTTTGCGGGACGGACTCAGGCCTACTGCTATATGTTCAGTAAAGAGACCCGTTAGACTGCATGTCCGATACTTTGGCAGGAAACCCCGAAATGTATTTTGAAAAAGATTATCCATTCGGAAAAGTAACCATATCTGATGAAGAAACCGCTGAGGGTGTAATACGGACGCTGGCGGTAGACGGCGCAAGAGAGTCTGCCTGCTATACAGACGAGGGCAGGCACTTTGAGCTGATATTTGCCTACACTCAGGAGTTTGCAAGGGTACTTGAGGGCTCCGCTTCCGACAGGCATGTACTCCTCATAGGCGGCGCGGGATTTTCGGTACCGAAGTACTTCATAAGCCGCTTTCATACAGGCAGTGTCGATGTGATCGAGCTCCACAGGGAGATGTATGATATCGCGATGAATTATTTCTTTCTGGACGAGCTCTATCTCAAGTATCACCCTGACAGGACGGGCAGACTTAAGGTCTTTTTCGATGACGGCAATCACTATATAGAAGAAAGGAGAGACAGGCTGCTTAAAACGAAGGATGACAGCCTCAGATACGACATCATCCTCGATGATGCCTTCTCAGGCAGGATCCCCGACAGAGGTATGCTGTCTGAGCATACGATAAGCTGCATTCATGATATACTCTCTCCCGGCGGATGCTATATGATAAACATCATCTCTCCTTTGGCGAGCTACGGCTCCATGCAGATCGCTCTCGCGCAGAGCATCCTTAAAACCCATTTCCGCCATGTACGTGTGAGTCAGGTAGACCCGAATCGTTCTCCTGCCGAACGCCAGAACTGCATAATATACGCTTCGGATACACTATGACCTCAGACTGACTTTTTCTCACCACCCCATGTTATTCAATAAGCGTTCTTATTGATCAGTCCTCTAAATACCGTCATAAACATTATCCTTATGTCAAAAAGCAGACTCCAGTTTTCAATGTAATATATATCAAATTCGATACGCTCCTTTATGGAGGTATTGCCCCTGAGTCCGTTCACCTGCGCCCAGCCTGTCAGTCCCGGTCTCACCTGATGCTTGATCATATATCTGGGTATCTCCTCCCTGAACTCCTCCACAAACTGAGGTCTCTCAGGACGAGGTCCCACTATCGACATGTCCCCGATAAGGATATTGAAAAGCTGCGGCAGCTCATCCATGCTTGTCCTCCTCAGCACTCTGCCCACCTTGGTCACTCTGGGATCATCCTTTACCGTCCATCCCTTTTTCTCATCATTCTCTCTCTGCATCTCCATGGTACGGAACTTGTACATCATAAACGGTCTGTTGTGCAGTCCCACACGCTCCTGCTTGAAGATGATGGGTCCCTTTGAGGACAGCCTTACCGCTATGACCGACAGCAGCATGATAGGCGAGAAGACAATGATCAGCACTATCGAGCCGACTATATCTATAAACCTCTTTATGATAATGTTCTCGGTATTCGCAAGCGGTACATTTCTTATATTTATGACCGGAAGCCCGTCAGCATCCTCCATGATAGGTCTCGACGGTATGACCCTGTTGTAATCGGGCACGAACTGGGTATGCACTCCGCTCTTCTCGCACTTTGCCACAATGCGTTCGAGCTTTCCGTACTCCTCCAGCGGCAGTGTGATAGCGATCTCGACTATCTTGTTTTCCGGCAATATGACATCGAGGTTTGCTATGCGTCCCAGAACCTTTACTCCCCTGAGCATGGTTCCCGCAGGCACCTTATCGTCCAAAATGCCGCAGACCTCGTATCCCCAGTGCGGATTAAGCCTTATCCTTTTGATATACTCATCTGCCAGCTTGGAGTAGCCTATCATGAGCAGGTATTTCTTGTTGTATCCCTTCTTGCGGATAAACATCAGCAGATATCTGACAACGTTACGCATCAACGTTTCTAATATTATGTTTACTACCGTGAATATGCCCAGCATGGATCTTGCGAAGTCGTTCTGATTAAGGATATACAGAACGGCTACAAAGATAAGGAATCCGACTGAATTGGCATATATTATGTTAATTAACTCTATCCTTCTCCCCCCGAGTCTTTTGGACTTGTAGAGATTGAACTTATAATAGAGGTAGATGTATGCCAGTATAAGAAAGGGTACCGCCTCCATATACATATAGAGCGGCAGATGCGGCACCGTGGGATCGTTCAGTGGTGTATTGAACCTTATATGATAGGCAATAAAATAAGACAGTCCGGTCACAAGACCGTCCAGCACCATATGTATCCTATTCAGGAATGACTGATTGTTCCTTATCAATAGCTCACCCCGGCAGCCGCCTGAACAGATTGACCCAAAGCTCAAGCTGGATTACAAGATAGTTTTTCAGATTTCTGGATGAATAAGGGAACTTCCTGGCCTGCCTGCAGAGTATATAGCCCCTCTTGATCCCCGAAAGATAAGCTCTCCCGTGACCTATGAGGATAAAAAATACCGCTTTGATCCCAAAGCCCAGTATAAGGAACGGCAGATTCAGTATTATCTGCAGTACCGGCATGTTTTTCATTATCACATACATATTGTTCCTTGCGGATATCCTGACCTTGAAATCATTGTATCTGCTCCCGGTCACCGCGCTGCCGGCATGATAGACCACGGCATCGGGACAGTATACATTCTTATAGCCCATGATACGAGCCCTGTATCCTATGTCAGCGTCCTCAAGATAAGCAAAATGAAACTCATCGAACCACCCTATCTCATCCAGGATACTCCTCCTGTATATAGCCGCCCCTCCGCAGGCTGAGAAGACACGGCATCTCCTATTATATCCCGAGGAGGCTCTACCCTTGCCTCGGGCATAGGCCCATCCCATCGCCGAGTACAGATCTCCTGCTCCGTCGAGCCGGCTCCTGTCCTTCATCTGTATCATCTTGGATGCCACAGAGAATATCTTATCGTCACCTTTGATCGTGTCCGTCAATGCCCCGACGAAGCCGGGATCAGCCTCTATATCAGAGTTTAAGAGCAGCGCGAAAGGAGCCTTTGAAGCCCTGAGCCCCTCGTTCACTGCCCGTGAGAAGCCGTAGTTCTGGTCGAGTCTTATCAGACGGACATCCGGAAACTCTTTTTCCACGATATCCGCCGACCCGTCCGTAGAGCAGTTGTCTACCACGATGATCTCAAAGTCTCTGTAGCTCTGAGCCTTAAGTGTCCTTATGCAGGTCTCTATGTATTCGACTCCGTTGTAATTAGGTATTATTATGCTTGTCTCTGTCATCTTCTGATAAATACGAGCTCAGGATCTATGACTATCCTGTAGCCTCTTTCCCTTATCCTCCTGCACATCCTGCCGGTGTCCGTATCCATACAGTCCATGGTCTCTTTTCTCAGCATCACACAGTGTCTCGATACGGCACTCACCTCCTGCCTGAGAGAAGCCATATGAAATCCCCCCGAGAGGTTACGGTTCATCCCCTGATAAAGCGGTATCAGATGTCCCTCAGTATCCTCGGTATAGCCGGATGAAATGATACGCCCCATCCTGTCTGCGACCCGTCCGCCGATCGCTCCCACATCCTTGTTGGCCTCAAGGTAGGCCGCCATTTCGGATATGCTCCTGTCCTTCTCGGGACTGATGTCCGGCTCCAGATACATCTCATAAGCATTTATATCGACCTCGCCGCCATATTCCACCCGGTAAAAGCCGCGATGCGCAGTCTCGGTCACCCTTCCCTCTATGCCGCATCTTTTGAGATGATCCTCTATCGCCCTCTTGCCGGCGATATGTGCATAGTCCTTTGCCGAGGGGTCTCCCGCCGTGGACTCCTCATGTATGCGCCAGTGATACAGTATCCTGTCCACATGCGCTATACTGCTTCTGTCCAGTCTTTCCGCACACCTGATGATCAGGTCGTGATCCTGCGCTCCGTCATACTCGCTCTTAAAGCCCCCGACCTCCAGCACCAGCTTTCTGTCTATCACAAGAAAGTGGCATATATAATTGTTTGAAAGCAGCAGCTCCATATCAAAGCCCTTCTTTCTGAAGGGTCGGAGATATCTGCCGCTCGCCGTATCATACTTATCCTCATCCGTATAGATGAGCCTTGCACCTTTATTTATCTCCTCCGCCACACGGAAAAGAGCATCCGGCTCTATCACATCATCCTGGTCAAGAAGAGCGATATAGTCGCCCCGTGCCTCAGACAGGGCGGCGTTTGTATTCTCGGATATACCTCCGCCGTATCCGAGTATCAGCTCATAGTTGCCATACGTCTGTGCTCTGACCGACCTCAGCATCTGCCTGAAATATTCGTCCTTGGGCTTATATACAGGTACCAGTATGGAAATGAGCGGTCTGCGTCCCTCCTCCCACACATATCTCCTCTGTCTGTCAAGCTCTTCCCCGGATGCCGTATATGAGGATCTTTCCTTATTGTATCCGGCATCCTCCGCTTTATCCATTAAGTGCTGCAGTACAGCATAGCAGGTACTCTTCAGGCCGTTACGGCCCAGATAATCAGTCAGCCTCTTCGTATTCATACTTCGAGATCACTGTATCCCTGTATTCACCCCTTATCGATGTGGGCATATCCATATAATCAAAAAGCAGCTTCAGCGTCTTCACCGACTGGCTTGCCATCTTCACGTTCGAGACCTGATCCGTCTCCCTCCAGGATATGGGATGGTATCTTACCGTATAGCCGTAATATGAGGCCGCTAAGAGCATCGTACAGTTAAACATCAGGTTGTCAGGGAATTTCAGATAAAACCTGTCTCTTAAGATGGTCACGTCGTACATATTGAGTCCGGAGCCAAGATCAAATACGCGGCTTCCGGTACCTATCGCATACAGGAAGTTATAGACTATATTTCCGAGTGTCCTGAAAATCGAATAACCCTCCAGACGGGACTGAAGCATAAATCTCGCTCCAAGCACGCAGTCATATCCTCTGTATATGCCCTTCTTCAGCACCGGCAGAAAGTCGTGTATGTCCCCCTGATCATCACCGTGCAGTACAATGAGATAGTCATATTTCTCGCGGACCGCATATTCAAATGCCACCTTGTGAGAGCCTCCGAGACCGTAGTTGTCTTTATTTCTGAAAAGCTTCATGGGAATATATGTATGCGTCCTCATGAACTCTCTGACTGCCTCTTCTGTCCCGTCCGTGCTCCTGTTGTTGACCACTATCACCTCGCTGATATACTTCATCACCTCAGCATCCAGTGAGCCGAGCACTCTGACTATCTGCTTCTCGCAGTTATACGCGGGTATGAAAAGTAATATCCTGATTTTCTTCATTTTGATATGATCCTGTTAAGCTTTATGAAATCCGCCACCGACTGCAATCCTATGCCTGTTATCTTCCCCACGTTTATGGAGTTCTTGCCGCCCTGTCTGGGCTTGAAGGTAATGGGTACATACCTCACCCTGTATTTCCTCTTGGTAAAGATGACCGTGATGAGCACATTTACCAGAAAGTAATCCCTTGGCACATATTTAAGCTCTTTTTCGAGCACGGAGGCCTTCATGAGTCTGAACGGCGTATTGGCATCCTTTACATACACATGGAATGTCGCAAGGATAAGCGCCCTCAGTGTCCTGGTCACGATCACGCGTCCGAAGCCGTCCTCTCTTGCAGTCCGGTTTCCTATGATCATCTCATATTTGCGCCTGTTCTCCCAAAACCCCGCAAACTCCTTAGGATCAGTCTGTCCGTCGGAATCAGTCTGGAAGATATAGTCCGCACCCTCATCTATGGCATATCTGTACCCGGCAAGTATAGTGGGACCGTGCCCGGAATTCGCCTTGTGCCTCACATCAAGCAGCGGAAACTCCTCCTGCAGCTTTTTCAGCTTGTCGGCAGTACTGTCCTTCGACCCGTCATCTATGACCAGAAGCTTTGATCCCTCCGACCCCATGAGGACATTCGGATACCATTCACGTATCACATCCTCTATGTTTTCCTCCTCATTGTATGCCGGAATGACAATATACAGCTTATCGCTCATCATCTCTGCTCCCTTCTATACATCCTCTCCGCCGCGATCACCGCAAAAGAGATCGTGCAGGCGTAATACAGCGCACCGCTGACGGTAAGGCTTATGACACTATCATTAAATATCCTGTTCACGAAGAAAAACGCCACTGTCGTGATCAGATATATGATCTCCGCCGCTTTCATGCGACCCGTTGCGAAGTAACCGAACACCGCGATCATGATAAAAAAATCGTAGCCCCTGTGGTAAGTCATTATCAACGACAGCAGTATCGCAAGTGAGATAAAAAGCTCATCGTTTCCTTCAGGAAGCATGAGTGCCGCCGCCAGTAAAAACAACATTATAATCCCCGTGAGCACGACAGTCCATGATGCCCCTCCGGTCAGTACCCCTATATCTATGCTCCCCTCTCCGGTCAGTGCCGAAGCTACCTTGAGCGGCTTCGTCAGCATATCGGCAAAGGACTCATGCAGTACACCCGATGCCATTCCCGTCAGTATGATATGCGGCACAAGACTTAGCGCAAACTCCTTCCATCTCCTCTTATAGATGAAGTATACCGCAAGCGGAGCTGTCACTGTATATTTAAGATAGCTGAGTGACAGCAGTATGCCCGAAGCGATAATGCGTATCACCTTTTTGGCACCGGCCGTCTCCTCCTCCGGGAAAGCCACATATACCGCCAGAAGAAAGCATGCCACCGCAAATATCGTATGCTGTCCGACCCCTATCTGATTCCTCCACGGTGTCCCGGCGAGCATGACCATCATCAGCACGGGATACAGCCTGTCATCTACCCGGCTCATAAACGTACTCTTCAACAGACCAATGATCAGTGCCGTGCATATCAGATTGGTCACAAGCCACAGCACTCTGGCAGGTATGTACGGCAGCAGCGCATAGGGTGTCAGTATATAAAGCAGAGAAGGAAACTGGTTGGCTTCCATCTTCTGCGGAGTCCCCTGCGCATCAAAATACGCATAAAACTCATTCAGCCCGGCAATATCCGGTACCCTATCCTGACTAAAGCCGATGCTGAGATCATACGGATCATACCCGTGTATCAGCGCGCATGCGGCATCATACTGAAAATCCTGGCTCATCCTCAGGGCATTGCGTATCCCCTCGTATACCGATACGACACTGAGCAGAGCTATAAGTACATAAAGCACCGCCCAGAATCTCCTGTCGTTTGTGATCCGCTTTAAGCTCATCGTTATGCCATGGCAATGACGGCTTCCTTCAATGCTTCAAGTCTCTTGTCGGAATCCTCCAGACTCGTGCCCTTTACTCCCATGTAAAACTTGATCTTGGGCTCTGTACCCGAGGGTCTCACACAGCACCATGAGTCATTCTCGAGATCGAAATACAGTACATTTGAAACAGGAAGCCCTGTCACATCCGGTCCCTTCTCATAGTCCACGAACTTATTTACCCCGAGCTCTCCGAATGCCTTCGGAGGATCGGTCCTGATCTTTTCCATCATCGCCTTGATCTGCTCGGCTCCGTCTATGCCCTTCAGCGTGATGGTGTGGATACCCTCTCTGTAATACCCGTACTTCTCGTAGATATTGATCATCTGATCCCAGAGTGTCAGACCGTTCTTCTTGTAAAAGGCAGCCGCCTCGGCAAGACACATCACGGCGCATACCGCGTCCTTGTCTCTTGCATGCGTGCCTGCAAGACATCCGTAGGACTCCTCCAGTCCGAACACATACTCATGCGATCCGTCCTGCTCGAACCTCTTGATCTGATCTCCGATATACTTAAAGCCTGTCAGCACCTCTATGAGTGTCAGACCGTAGCTCCTTGCTATGGCATCGGCGAGATTGGTCGTCACTATGGTCTTTACAAGTGCCCCGTTTGCAGGCAATGTGCCGAGCCTCTTCTGCTCACTGATGCGATATTCTCCTATGAGCATGCCGGACATATTTCCGGTAAACGGCACATATTCTCCCGTCTTCGTATCCTTCGCATAGATACCGAGTCTGTCGGCGTCGGGATCGGTAGCGAGCACTATATCGGCATCCTTTTCCTTTGCAAGCTTAAGTGCCAGCGTAAATGCCTTGGGATCCTCGGGATTGGGATAGTCCAGCGTGGTAAACTTCGGATCGGGAAGCTCCTGCTCCGGTACCACGTAGACATTCTTGAATCCGAGCTCCTTAAGTATCCTTCTGACAGGCACATTACCTGTGCCGTGGAAGGGAGAATAGACTATCTTGATATCATCGGCCATCTCCGTGATGACCTCGGGATGTATGATGAGCTTCTTGAGCTCGCCCATATATTTGTCATCGATCTCTTCACCGATCACATTGTAAAGACCCCTGCTCTTTGCCTCATCGAGGCTCATGGTCTTCGCTTCCGTGATCTGTACCCTGTTTACTTCATCTATTATCTCCTCGTCTCTCGGTACGGACACCTGAGCTCCGTCCTCCCAGTAGACCTTATATCCGTTGTATTCGGGAGGGTTGTGGCTTGCCGTGACTACCACTCCCGCTATGCAGTGCAGCTGCCTTAATGCAAATGAAAGCTCCGGTGTGGGACGGAGCGCATCGAAGACATAAGCCTTGATGCCGTTTGCCGCCATACAGCATGCCGTGACATCCGCAAACTCCGGCGACATGAAACGGCAGTCATAAGCGATCGCCACGCCCTTATCCTGACCGTTGTTTTTTATTATATAGTTTGCAAGTCCCTGTGAAGCCTTACGTACGGTGTATATGTTCATGCGGTTCGTACCCGCGCCGATCACGCCTCTGAGCCCTCCGGTACCGAACTCAAGCTCCTTGTAGAACCTTTCCTCTATCTCTTTTTCGTCCTGAGCTATGCCCTGCAGCTCCTTCTTGGTATCCTCATCAAAGTAAGGATTGTTTAACCATTCGTTGTAGCTTTCCTTATATCCCATTACCATACCTCCGTTTTTCAGCAGCGGATCATATCATACGTCCGCCACGCATATGCCCTTATAGTATACCATAAAGACAGTCGGCTGCATAATACAAAAGGTTACTGTTCACACCTTGCAGGTGCTCACAGTAACTGGATTTGCCCAGTCAAATACCCCGCAGCAAGCTAAGGGGTATTTGACCCGTATGCTCGCTCGTCTCTCACGCATAAATGCGGTCGAGCCTCACTT
>CAJOME010000045.1 GCA_905235585.1 uncultured Lachnospiraceae bacterium
TCGTAATTAACATCATATTTGAATTACTGTATGTTGTGAAGAGGGGGCTCCCCCTCTTCCTTTATTTATTTATCTTGCCTACTATAATTTTACTCTAACCCTTAGGTCTTCGTTGAAAAAAAGAGTGCTTTATGGTAGGGTAAAGGCGAAGCAGACGAGGTTTTATGTGAAAGAATATGGATGACATTGAGTATATTTTCAATAACAACGGAATAGAGATTAAGGCTGTCTATAGTAAAGAGGAGATAAATACCATCTTCATTCCGCTTTTGGAGCACCTGTCAGAAATGCATACGCAAAAGGGTGACCGTCTCATTGTGATGCTTGCAGCACCTCCCGGAGCCGGAAAAAGCACTCTTGCAGGTTTTTTAGAGCATCTCTCCGGGGAAGTGATACCTGATAAAAAGGTGCAGGCAATAGGTATGGATGGATTCCACAGGCGTCAGGAGTATCTTACCTCGCACACTACGGATGTCCGTGGAAGGGAGACCCTGCTTGTCGATATAAAGGGGGCTCCTGTAACATTCGATATAGAAAAGCTTAAAGCTAAATTAAGCGAGATAGCTTCGGGAAAAAACTGCGGCTGGCCGGTATATGACCGGCTTCTGCACAACCCTGTCGATGATGCCGTTTTTGTAGACGGCGATATGATCATCCTGGAGGGAAACTATCTGCTTCTCAGGGAAGAAGGCTGGAATGATCTTGCGGATATGGCCGATTATACCATATCTGTAAAGGCCGACCCGGATATGCTCAAGGAACGGCTTATTGAAAGAAAGATATCTACAGGCTGTCAAAAAGATAAGGCCATTGCATTTGTTGAATTCAGTGATATGGCAAATGTGATGCTGTGCCTTGAAAAGACCGGACCGGCGGATCTTGAGCTTTGTCTTTCAAAAAAGTCGGGATATACAAAGTCGTAGCAAGCTCCTGTACCTCTTTGTCTATCTGATCCTCTTTGATACCACTACGAACCTGCCGTTCTTCACCTGATAGCTGCATGTCGAAAACGTAAGAAGCTCATCTCCCCACTCGGCATCCACTCCGGTATCATACAGTGCTCTTTCCTTTACATTGCTCACAAAGTAATCAAAGTCCGCCTTATCGGACAGATCAGTATAGTAATAATACCTGAATCTGCCATTGTCGCTGTCCTTTTCCTGCCGATAGATATCCGCGTCTCCAAAGTCCGTATAGAGATCCAGATCTTTTAAGGTAAGCTCCTCTGCTCCGGTTCCCTCTTCCCTGCCTTCAAGACTCTCCTCCTCTACCCTCTTGTCCGCTTCAGCCCTGTCGTCCTCGGTCTCCAGCTCTTCTTCATCTATCTGTGAATAAAAGACCGCCATGAGTTCATATTCCCTTTCCTCATAGAGCGTATCGAAGTGTATGGTCGAATGATCCATACCGTATGAAGCGTCCGCATACTTAAGCAGAGAGCCGAAGCCGCCTCCGTTTTTCATGTTATGTCCGTAGATAAGGGTATTTCCGCTTCCCTCATACCAGTTTACCGCTATGAAAAGCGTACCCCGCTCCTCATCATTTCCCTCTATATCTCGATGAAGGAAATAATTCTGGCTCTTCGGGGTATAGACCACAGGGTCATCGATCTTTGTGCCTTCTATTGACAGCCAGCCTGCGAAAAAAGGGTTTACCTCAAGGATATCCCTGTATCTGGCGAGCGGCTCGCGTCCGTCAGTACTGTGGATCCTCTCCTTGTCCCCACCCCCGGCATCCTCAGTATCCTCTGCATCCCCAGCCTTACCTGTCGCTGAAGCGATCACTGTACTCTCATCTGTCATGCCGGCTTCCAAAGTAATATCGTCCTCTGCCTCGGATTCCGATACAGATGGACTCTTTACTTCATCCGACCCGGGCATACTGCTTCCGGTACCATCCTCGGCAGCCCCGGCAGTAAGCCCTGCAGCATCCCTTGCAAAAAGACGCGTACCCCGCTCCGTGTCTCTCCTCGGTGAAACAAAGCCTGCCACTATCAGTACAGCCAGTATCACGAATGATATTAAGGCAAAGACCACGGGAAGCTTTTGCTTCATTTATACCTCGTACTTCTCAAGCGCTCCGAAATTGCACAGCTGTACGCACAGTCCGCAGCCGTTACAGAGCGTATCGTCTATCTCTATAGTACCGTCTGACCTCTTCTTTACCGCAGGACAGCCCGGCTTTAAGCACATGCCGCACTTCTTACACTTTTCACTGACCGGTCTTACTTTATATGGGAACCTCTGCCCCTTTAAGAGCGCGCAGGGGGCGCAGACTATGATGACCGAGAGCTCGTCACGCGCAGTCTCCTCCTTTACGACTCTTTCGAGCTCTGTAGTATCAAACGCGTCCACCGCGACCACATGCTCTATATTCATGGCCTTGCATACCTTATATATGGATATCGCCGGAACCTCGGTACCATCCAGTGTCCTGCCGGTCGCCGCGTGATCCTGATGTCCGGTCATGCCTGTAGTGGAATTGTCCAGTATCATCACGGTAGCCGTGGAGCGGTTGTAGGCGAGATCCTCCAGAGCGTTGATACCTGTGTGCATGAAGGTGGAATCGCCTATCACCGCGACCCATTTCTTTATATAATCCCTGCCCTTAGCCTTCTCCATGCCGTGAAGCATGGAAATAGAGGCCCCCATGCATACCGTGGTATCTATCACCCCGAGCGGGGCTACAGCGCCGAGAGTGTAGCAGCCTATATCTCCCGCCGCGTGGATGCCAAGCTTTTTAAGTACATAATATGTGCTCCTGTGGGGACATCCCGGACACAGTATAGGAGGACGGTTCGGAACCTCAGCTCCCCTGTAGTCTATCGTCTCTCCTTTTAGTCTCTCACGGAGCATATTCGCGGAATACTCACCCTGCAGAGTAAATAATTCCTTGCCCTCACATGGGATACCCCAGCTCTTTACATATGTCTCTATAAAGGGCTCGAGCTCCTCAAATATGATGAGCCTGTCTACCTTTGAAGCAAAATCACGGATCAGCTTTTCGGATATCGGATACACCAGTCCGAGCTTTAGCACGCTTGCCTCGGGATACACCTCCTTGACATACTGATAAGCCACTCCGCTCGTAATAAAGCCTATGGCGGTGTCTCCCATTTCCACACGGTTAAAAGGGAGGGAGGCGGCATCCTCCGCCATGCGTTTCTCACGCTCCTCCACATAGAGATGCCTGCCCTTTGCCATGCCGGGCATCATCACGTTCTTCATTACATTGCGCTCATAGGGCTTATCTTTAGGTACTACCCTGTCGGAAAGCTCCACCGTACCCTGCGAATGTCCTATCCTTGTGGTAGTCCTCAATATAACCGGGGTATCGTATCTCTCCGAAAGCTCAAACGCCAGCTTCGTATAGTCATGCGCCTCGGCAGAGTCTGAAGGCTCCAGCACCGGAATATGGGCAGATCGTCCTATCAGTCTGGTATCCTGCTCGTTCTGTGAGGAATAAAGCCCCGGATCGTCCGCCACACAGAAAAGCAGTCCGCCGTTCACACCGATATACGATACCGAATAAAGCGGATCACTCGCCACATTAAGACCCACATGCTTCATCGAGACCATGGATCTCACACCTGCCATGGATGCGCCTATGGCGACCTCTGCCGCCACCTTTTCATTCGGTGACCACTCCGCATATACATCCGGGTATTTCACAAGATTTTCCGAAATCTCGGTACTGGGTGTGCCGGGATAGGCAGCCGACACCTTTACGCCTGCTTCCCATGCTCCGCGCGCTATCGCCGCATTGCCAAGCATTATCTCTTTTTCTGACATCCCACATTTCTCCTATATGTGTAAATAAGTAATTATTCTGTTACTGTTCAGACAGCTCTGCGCACTTGCTGCGCTGAGCGTGAGAAAGATTACAGAAGCCAATACAAAGATTTGCCCCATTGCCGAAGGCAATTCTATTGGGCAAATCCAGTTGCTGTGAGCACCTGTAAGGTGTGAACAGTAACATTATTTTAGCATATGCTTTCTTTTATTTCACGCTGCGCCGCAGATCCTTCATGATATGAATGAAAAGGATAACGGAAACCACCCCCGCGGTAAGTGTCGCTCCCATTATCTGTCTTTCCCGAAGCTCTGCTTTCCCTTCCTGCCAAACCCGAATCCGGGTTTCTTCCGCCCTGTTTTTACAGTCCCGTCCGCATTCAGATCCTTTGAACGGATCCTCTTTTTGTCATAGACGCTGCCGGACTTCCTGCGTCTGTCCCTTTCCGCATAGTCCTTCTTTCTGCTCTTTCTGTCTTTTGCCCTGTAGGTGATGAAATCGGCATCCGATACTTCGTTATCATCACTCCCCATGGCCTTCTTAAGAAACGCCGCCGCTATATCGAGCGATGTCAGCTCCCTGTCAAACATCCTGCTTTCAATCAGGCTTATCATATCGGACAGATCATCATGCTCCGCGATATCGGTCACTGTATCAAGCACACTCTCTGCCTTTGACGCCTTTACATCCTTTGACGATGGTATGTGCCTCGACTCTATGCGCGTATGACAAAACCGCTCTATATCACGTATTTTGTATATCTCGCGCCCTACTACAAGAGTAAAAGCCCTGCCTTTTCTGCCTGCTCTGCCGGTCCTTCCTATCCTGTGTACGTAATACTCTATATCCTCGGGCACATCATAATTGATCACAGCCTCGACGTCGTCCACATCAATGCCTCTCGCCGCGACATCTGTAGCTATGAGTATCTCGGTACCCCCGTTTCTGAAGCCATTCATGACATGATCTCTCTGCTGCTGTGAGAGATCGCCGTGGAGGGTGTCGGCAAAGTATCCTCTTCCTATGAGAGCCTCAGAGAGCTCATCAGCCATGCGCTTGGTATTGGTGAATATAAGCGTACGTTTCGGATTGTAATAGTCCAGCAGTCTCGATACCGCATCTACCTTCATCCCCTTCGGTATCTCATAAAAGTATTGCTTTACGAGCGGTATGGTAAGCTCCTTTGCCGGTATCTTTACAAAGACCGCATCGCTCTTCTGATAGTCCCTGGTGATCTGCAGTATGGGCTTTGGCATGGTCGCGGAAAAGAGTGCCGTCTGATGCTCCCTGGGGATATCCTTTAATATAGTCTCTATATCCTCGCGAAATCCCATATCAAGCATCTCGTCCGCTTCATCCAGCACTATGGTGCTTACCGAGTCGAGTCTTATCGTATGTCTTCTGATATGATCCATCACTCTCCCCGGAGTACCTACCACTATCTGCGCGTTTCCTCTGAGACTCCTGATCTGCTTGGTGATATCCTGACCTCCGTAGATAGGGAGCACTCTTAACCCGGAGTAGTACTTCGCGTATTTTCTTATCTCCTCCGCTGCCTGTATCGCAAGCTCTCTTGTGGGACAAAGTATCAGTG
The DNA here is from genome assembly GCA_905235585.1 of uncultured Lachnospiraceae bacterium. Classification (GTDB taxonomy): domain Bacteria; phylum Bacillota; class Clostridia; order Lachnospirales; family Lachnospiraceae; genus NK4A144. The sequence goes on from CAJOME010000045.1 coordinate 5,384, forward strand.
CCTGTGTACTCTCTTCCCCGGCATCGGTATTTTGTACTATCGGTATCCCGAATGCCGCGGTCTTGCCCGTACCGGTCTGTGCCTGACCTATAAGGTCGCATCCGTCGAGCATCACCGGGATAGCCTCCCTCTGTATCGGAGTCATCACCTCGTAGCCTATCTCGGATACTGCTTTCAATATCCTTTCGTCAAGACCTGCCTCCTCGTATTTTATATCCATCTCTTCGTTTTGAATCCCGCTCATGTTTCCTCATTTCGTATCTTTCGTTCTATTGGCATGCTATCAGCCATTTTAGCACAAAAAAGATTCGACTGTGAACAGTATCAGTATCTCAATATGTTTACAAGTACCGTTGTTATAAGTATGATATTACACGAGGTATTTTCATATGGTGCATTTACTTTTAGCTATCATCTATATTGCTTTTATCAGCCTTGGGCTGCCGGATTCACTTTTGGGCTCGGCATGGCCCACAATGTATCCACAGCTGGGGGTACCGATCTCCTATGCCGGGGGGATTTCCATGATCATTGCGCTTGGGACGATCATTTCAAGTCTTCTTTCAGACCGCCTTACGCTGAAACTGGGAACAGGCAGAGTAACCGCAATCAGTGTTCTGATGACTGCTGTTGCTTTATTTGGATTTTCTTTAAGCAGTTCTTTCTTTATGCTGTGTATATGGGCTGTTCCATACGGACTTGGTGCGGGAAGCGTTGATGCATCACTTAATAACTATGTGGCACTTCACTATGAGAGCAAACATATGAGCTGGCTGCATTGCTTTTGGGGGATCGGGGCTTCTCTCGGTCCGTATATAATGGGATATGCATTGACTCATGGGATGGGATGGAATGCCGGATATCGGAGCATATCCATCATTCAGATTGTTCTGACGGTTATCCTGTTTTGCAGTCTGCCGTTGTGGGAAAGCCGCATATCGTCTGATCCCAAGTGCGAAGCTGCCTCGTCCAGAGCACTCTCCATCGGAGAAATCCTCCGCATCCCCGGTGCAAAGGAAGTCATGCTTTGCTTCTTCTGCTACTGCAGCATAGAGTCGACGGCAGGATTATGGGCAAGCAGCTATCTGTCATTATACAAAGGAGTGCCGGCAGAAGCGGCAGCATCATTCGCCAGCATGTTCTTTTTAGGCATTACTTTCGGACGCGCCCTGAGCGGATTTATCACCATGAAGCTGAATGACCGGCAGATGATCTATCTGGGACAGGCTATCATCGTAGCCGGGATCATTATCCTGCTGTTACCTCTGGATCATGTTTTTTCCCTTGTCGGATTAGTCCTGATCGGTCTTGGCTGTGCACCGATATATCCCTGCCTGATTCATTCCACTCCGACCAATTTCGGCGCAGACAAGTCACAGGCCGTCATTGGCGTTCAGATGGCGAGTGCCTATGTCGGAACCTGCCTTATGCCTCCGCTATTCGGTCTTATCGCAAACCGGATAGACATTTCACTGCTGCCCGTATATCTGTTCGTTTTTCTGATAGTGATGGTGTATATGTTTTACCGACTTATTGTCCGCACAGGAGGGGGACATTAGATTTGACAAGCCCTTGTAAATACCGGGCTTAATGGAGTGCCGGCAGTGGGACTTGAACCCACACGTAGTTACCTACAACAGATTTTGAGTCTGCATCGTCTGCCATTCCGACATGCCGGCAAAAACATATATTATTCTACTCTTTGTCCATTATTTGTTCAATGTCTTATTTCTCAGGCAGAGTGGTGTCAGCGGAAACTATCTTCCAGTTGTCCTGATCCCAGATATTATCATGAACGGAAAGCCATATCCCCGGCAGAAAAGTATTTCCGTCATTTTCATCAACATTCCATATATCAGACCTGAGTATATACTGCTCTCCCTGCTTACTCTTGTCTGACACCAGTTTTTTGCCTGTATAGGGGTTGACCGGATCATCCATGATCTCATCCGTAGCAAGAGACACCACATCCGCATTGGTCATAAACTCATCCGATACTGTAAACCCGCTCGCATCAAAATCCTTTACCATAAGCAAAGGATAATACTCCGACAGATCTATGGTATAGTCTCCGAAAGGATACAGGAGCTCGTCAAGCATATCCCTCTGATAGCCGTGATCAGCCACTAGTATGATGCGGGTATTGTCATATACACCCTCCTTCCGCAGCTTGTCAAACCACTCGCCAAGCTTAAGATATGTCACCATATTACAATGATACTCCTTCACCTGCTCCCTGTTATCCATGTGCAGGATACGATCCTCAGCATCACCGAAAAGAGCCCCGGTCCTGCGACTCTCATCGCCCATGGCAGTATTGTCCACGTGAGCACTCACCACATAGTCATCCTTTTGAAGCAGGGCAGGCTCATGCGTCGTATAGTTTGTAAGCATTATAAAACTGCCTTTGTCATTACTGCTCTCTACGGTCAGGTCAGGCAGATGCTCGAGCACGGCATATCCCTCCATAAATTCCGAGTTGTATCCGTCAGCCGTGTATTTATCATGTACTCCCTGCGATCTGGTATCCACCGGAGAAAGGCTTCTGTAATTGCCCCTTTCATAGAAGGTGGGCTGCAGAGCGAGCGGCATACACTTCATGGCAGCGTAGCAGAAGAAGTTCCTTTTGGACTCCTCAGTAAAAGCCTCCTGCAGCTCTTCATCCACGTACATCCCGTCAGTTATATACGTATGTATGCCGGGTATGTCATCATATATGCTAAGATCCGGTATCCACTGGTATCCCGCGTAAGACGGATCGCACATAGTGACCTCGTACCCTGCGTCGGTAAAGAGCTTGGGCATTACTTTAAGCGCCTCGTCATGCTTATCCATAAGAGACATGTCGTCTCTCAGGTTCATATTTTCGGTGGTATACTCATAGCCGCCGTATACCGCCGGCACTCCGAAGTTGGTGCTGCCTCCGTATGAGATCGTGTTGGAATAGTAGGTGAACCCGGAAAACTCCTCCATAAGCTCCGGCTTCTCCTCCATGATATACGGAATAAACTCCCCCATGGCCCGATCCAGCATGAGCACAACCACATTTCTGCCCTTAGTGCTGAGCGGCAGCTGACAGTTACTGACCCCTTCGCTTATGCTTTCCTTAAATTCAAGTATCTCACGCGTAAAACGACACAAATATATGGCTGACATACAGGCTACCGCCAGTACACCAACCGTCATCGCTCTCGCAAGCACTCCCCGGTATCTCATATAGATAAAGAAAAATACCGCAATGACTGCGAGCACTATCAGCATATTGACCGCCTGACGCATCACCGAAAATGACATTTCCTTTTCAAATACCAGAGCATTGGAGATCATGCCGAGATCCGTACCGAAGAACATATAATTTACTATGCCCACTGCACATGCCGCGCAGATCACAGCCTCCATCCCCACCTTTCCCCTGTCGTCGGCAAGCTTGTAGAACACACCGAACCATATCAGAAAGAGCCCCGCACCCAGACAGACCGAATTTATCATATACCACAACGGTCCGTAAAAGCGATTTACGCTCACAAACTCCAGTGTGGATGAGCTGATGACTGATGTCGGGATCATCAGTCCCATAAGGATGGTTAAAAACAGGGTACCTGACAGGAAGAGTCCGCGCTCAGGCTGATATACGCGCTTGCCGTCATGCAGTACTCCGCGAAGCCTGAGGATCAATATGACCACCGGTATCTGAAGCAATGCGCCCATTCCTATGAAGAAGCCTACTCTGGCTATGGATATCCCAAAATAACGGCATCCGATGACGATCATGACGACACCGATCACGGAGGACAGTATACACAGCACCTCCCTCGGATGCTTCAGCTTGTAGAATACGGTCTTTATCAGTGAGAACAGGTTGTTTAATGTCCAGTAAAATACCAGACCGGAGGGAGAGCCATACAGGAATATCAAAAAGAATACCGCCATGCCGTAGAGCTGGATCTTGGTCTTTAGAGGATATCCTTTTGTAAATATCGCGCTGGATATGACATTGATCAGTGTCATGAGTATGGGCATCAGATTGATCGTAAACGATCCTGCCGTTATAAGCCCGTCAGGCAGACTGAGATCCGATATTGGTCCAAAGGACACTCCCTGAAGCAGTGTGAGATTTGAAAGAAAGCTGTATGCCGCTATAAAAAAAGGTATCTCCAAAAGAAGCGGAGCGGCTCCGCGCAAGACATAAGTAGGCTTGTAGTCATTCTGCCTGTAGTATGTCTGCAGTATCATCATCCTTTCGTCACCCTTAAAGGTGCGCCTGATATGGCTGACTCCGTGAGCGAGTCTGTCCTGCAGCTCCTTTTCTTCCTCCTGCATCCTGTCTGCCCGCATATAGAGCGGCAGTATCAGGAAGTTGATGGAAAGACTCAGAAAGATAATAGTCAGACCGTGATCACCGGTGAGATGATACGCAAATGAATATACATATTCAAAAAAAAGCTTAAGGGGGCCTATCAGAAGGCTGTATATCACATCGCCGAAAGACATTCCTGCTGCCTCCCCGAAGCGCCCTGATCTTTCTCCTTCGAGAGCTCTTCGAATTTATGTATGAGATAATCGGCAGCGCGTACAGCTCCCTCCCCCGGATAGACCCAGGTCTCACGACGCACCGCTTCGCGCTCCGATGCATATCTCGGATCATCTATGCACTCATCTATCATATCCTTCAGTCCCGGCAGACTGTCCTCTGTCAGCTTCATACCAATACGCGACAGTGCCTCCAATGTCCAGAAGGGCGTATCAAGCCACCAGACATCATACGGAGAGCTGTCATACTCCGTATCTGCATATATTACAGGTCCGTCATATACGAACGCATACTCAAGTGTCACTCCCGAGAAATCCGATATCAGTATGTCGGACTGTCTCAGCACTTCAAAATTGTCTGTATCCCCGTTCCATGAGAGCCTGTCGGAGTCAGGATACTTCTTCATGAGCTCATCCATCATAGCCGCCTCTGATGTGAAGGACTGCGGATGAGGTCTGATGATGATGCGATAGCCCGTATCCACGAGAGCCTGTATGATCCTCTCTCCGAACCTGCTGAATATAGAGCTCTCACCCCATGTGGGGGCGAGCAGTACCGTGCGCTCATGAGCGGGCAGCTCCGGTGCCTCCCTGAGACGCTTAACCATCTCATCCATATAGGGTATACCTATCATGACTATCTCTTTGGAGGGCAGATGTCTGAGCTTTTCCAGATTTCTGGCATCGCGCTCCTGATACTCTCCCGAGAGCAGCAGGGCGTCATAATAATCTATGCCGAACATCCTGTAGCCTGCGATCTCATTCGGACCATGCAGCATATGCACATAATGATCCACGTATTTGGATCTTTTCCATTGATATACATCAAGACCCGGTGTCGTGGAGAGCACTATGCATGCATTAAGCAGATTGAGCTTTGCGAAAGCCTTATTATTCTCTCCTATGAACTCGGCTCTGATATGCGCGTAATGATTGTTGAGACCGGGATCATCCGGAGAGGCGGTCATGTATACCGCATCCATGCCGCGCGAGTCCAGCTCCCGGCATACGGGTTCAAATACCTGCCAGTATCTTTTGTCGTCGGAGAAAATGACAAGCGGAAGCTTGTCATCGTTTTTTTCGGCGCTCCTGCCTCCCGTAAGTATGAATCTGAGCCTGACCATCCATGTGCGTATCAGGTACGTGAGTGCACCGATGATACCTATCAGTATCCCGAACAGCATACTGCCTGTGCCGGGATCTATGTACAGTAATATAGGTGTAAACATTACTTTTTCCAGAGTCCGTTATTTATCTTCTCAAGCTGCATCATTATAGTGCTCTTTTCACCGAGTCCTTCAGAATATGCGGTAGCTGCACCTGCAGCCGTAGCAAGGTTCATGGCCTTTTGCATATCGCCGTTTTTCATATAGCCTGCAAGGAAGCCTGCCACCATGGAGTCACCGGCTCCCACCGTATTTATCACCTTGCCCTCGGGTACTCCGACTCTGATGACCTTGCCCTCTTCCGGTACAAGCATGGAGCCCTCCTCGCCCATGGATACAAGTACGTTCCTGGCACCCATCTCCTGCAGCTTCTTCGCGTACTTCTCTATGTCCTTGTCATTCTTTATCTTTGTATTAAAGAGGCTTTCCAGCTCTGCCTTGTTCGGCTTTATGAGAAAAGGGGCAAACTGCAGGGTATTGGTAAGCAGGTTGCCGTCCGCATCCACAACTACCTGTACGTTCCTGTCTGCTACTCTTCTGCATACTCTCTCGTAGATTATATCATGCATATTGGGAGGTGTAGAGCCCGAAAGCACAATGTAATCGCCATCTGTAAGGTCGTCGAGCTTTTTCATGAATGCCTTTACGTCGTCATTTGACAGTCTGGGACCGGCCGCGTTTATGTCGGTTTCCTCTCCATTCCTTATCTTCACGTTTATACGCGAGATACCCTGCCTCAGTATGATAAAGTCGGTACGTATCCCCTTGTGGCTCAATCCATGCACTATCGCGGCTCCGGTAAATCCGGCAACAAAGCCCATCGCAACCGTATCTATCCCAAGGTTGGTAAGCACTGTTGAGACGTTTATCCCCTTGCCTCCGTAATAAAACTCCTCCTTGGAACTGCGGTTCATCGTACCGTTTTTAATAGGTTCCTCCAAATGGACCACATAGTCCAGCGCAGGATTAAAAGTAACTGTATATACCATTATTATCTCCTCATCAAAGGCGAATCAGCAGTTATTCACAACAAACAGGTGCGATTATATCAAAAAAATCCAACTCTGTAAAAAGATCAATGGTGGAATAGCCTCATGCCGGTAAAGCACATCACCATATCATGTCCGTCCGCTGTCTCTATGACAAGATCGTCTCTTATAGAGCCTCCGGGCTCCGCAATATATCTTACTCCGCTCTTTGCGGCTCTGTCCACATTGTCTCCGAACGGGAAGAAAGCATCGGAACCGAGTGACACATCTGTATTGCCGTCAAGCCATGCTCTCTTTTCTTCATCCGTAAAGCGATCCGGCTTTCTCGTAAAGATCTTCTCCCATTTTCCGTCAGCCAGTACATCCATACAGTCCGCTCCGATGTAGAGATCTATGGCATTGTCCTTATCCGGCAGCTTCACATCATCCCTAAAAGGGAGCCCGAGCACCTTGGGAGACTGCCTCAGGAACCAGTTGTCGGCTTTGCTGCCCGCAAGTCTGGTGCAGTGTATCCTTGACTGCTGTCCGGCACCGACTCCGATAGCCTGACCGTTTTTTACATAGCATACCGAATTACTCTGGGTATATTTAAGCGTGATGAGAGATATCATCAGGTCATTTGCCGCGGCATCCGTCAGGTTCCTGTTTTTCGTAACTATGTTTGAAAGGAGCTCTCTGTTTATCTCAAATTCATTTCTTCCCTGCTCAAAGGTGATACCATATACCTGCTTACGCTCTACAGGTGCGGGTCTGTATGCGGGATCCATCTTCAGTATGCAGTACGCCCCTTTTTTCTTCTCTTTGAGTATCTCCAGTGCCTCGGGCTCATATCCCGGGGCGATGATGCCGTCTGACACCTCTCTCCTTATAAGCCTTGCAGTATCCACATCACATACATCGGAAAGTGATATGAAATCCCCGAAGCTTGACATCCTGTCGGCTCCTCTCGCCTTTGCGTATGCACATGCAAGCGGTGACAGCTCTCCATACTCCTCTGCCCAGTATATCTTCTTCTCTATGTCCGTGAGTGGGAGACCTATAGCCGCTCCGGCAGGAGATACATGCTTAAAGGAGGTGGCCGCGGCATAGCCTGTAGCCTCTTTGAGCTCCTTTACAAGCTGATAGCCATTGAACGCATCCAAAAGATTGATATACCCCGGTCTGCCGTTAAGCACCTCTATCGGAAGATCGCTCCCATCTTCCATATACACCCTCGCGGGCTTCTGGTTAGGATTGCACCCATACTTCAGTTCAAGCTCGTTCATATTCCATAATCCTCCAAATATATATTTATCTCTTCTTTTTATAGCAGAATCTATAGGTTTTTGCGACATATGCTATCGGCTCTTGTGAGTCATATAGCTTTTGTTGCTTAGTAACTGCGTTTCTATAGCACTAAAAAAGTACATTGACAG
>CAJOME010000046.1 GCA_905235585.1 uncultured Lachnospiraceae bacterium
GAAGAAGCGGTATCGGAGCCTGAGCCGGTGGCTGCAGAGGAGACAGAGCCTGCAGATGAGACAGAGCCTGCAGAGGAGACAGAGCCTGCAGATGAGACAGAGCCTGCAGATGAGACAGAGCCTACACCTGATGACAGACCTGTGAAGCCGGCAGACGAGGCGAAGCCCACGCCTGAGGAGGATCCGGATGATCTGGATCCGGATATAGACGCAGTCGATACGGTGCCTATCAGGGAGATCTTCATCCGCAGGGATGCCGGTAAGAAGCGGCCTGTAAAGGAACGTAAGCCCAAAGAGCCGAAACAGCCTAAAGAGCGCAAACCTAAGGCATCTAAAGAGAGGGCGCCTGAAGAAAAGGAAGCGAAAAAGGACAGAACCGCCACACTGCCGCGTATCAGGGAAAACCTTTCTGACGGTAAGCAGTCCGTAAAGAAGGCCGGAAGGAAGAAGCCCAAGGGCTACAATATCCTTTTTGTACCGGAGGACGGCAGGAGGGTAAAGTCCGTAAGGACCTCGGTCGAGGCGATACTGGCCGCCACTTTCGTGCTTGCGGGTATACTGACAGCCATTGTCGTATATCTAGTGTGGAATTCATTCTCGGCTGAGGAATATAAAGAAGAGATCACGGCTCTGCAGGATGAGATAGTCACTCTTTCCGAGGACAAGATAGTGCTTGAAGCCGATATCGAGAGACTGGAGCAGGAGCTAAGCAACGCGACTACAGAGATATCCGCCAAGGAGACGCAGGCGCAGGCAGACACCGAGATACAGGCGCTGCAGGCCATACCGTCCGCGCTTCCGATAAATTCGGGGGCACTGCCGAGTGATTATGACAAGGAGAAGCACTGGATCACCATAGATGCCGCTGCGGGCACGCATGTAGTGGCGGCAGGCGACGGCACGGTGACCTACGCGGGTGAGAGCGCGGAGGCCGGAGGATACCGTGTGACTGTGGAGCACGGCAACGGGTACGAGACCAATTACTACTGCCAATCCCTCCCGGTGGTCACACAGGGGGCTGCGGTCAGCAGAGGCACTACACTCTTTGTGATAGTGGATACGGAAAAGCTTATATATCAGATAAAATATGAGGATGATTTCATAGATCCTTATACTGTTCTGAACATCGCGGGATAATAATAAATCATTACCGGGGGAACATTATGACACTTGATAACAAAGACAATGCATGGCTTACTTATTCAAAAAACGACCGCAAAGAGCTCATGGAGCTGTCGGATCGGTATATAGACTTTCTTTCCAAGTGCAAGACGGAGAGGGAGTGCGTGCATGAAGCGGTATCTATGGCAAAAAAGGCAGGCTATAAGGATCTGGCCGAGATCATGGAAAAGGGCAGGCACCTGAAATACGGCGACAAGGTCTACGCTGTCGGGATGGACAAGACAGTAGCGCTCTTTAACCTTGGCAAAGAGCCCTTTGAGAATGGGCTCAACATACTCGGAGCCCATATAGACAGCCCGAGACTGGATCTGAAGCAGAATCCCCTCTACGAGGACGGGGGACTCGCCTATCTTAATACACACTATTACGGGGGCATCAAGAAGTATCAGTACGTGACCATACCTCTCGCTCTGCACGGTGTAGTGGTGAAAAAGGACGGTACGGTCGTGGATGTCGTGATAGGAGAGGATGAGAATGATCCGGTATTTACGATCACGGACATTCTGATACATCTTGCCTCCGAGCAGATGGATAAGAAGGCATCCAAGGCAGTCGAGGGTGAGAGTCTGGATCTTCTCATCGGCTCGATCCCGATGAAATCAAAAGAAAAAAATCCGGTGAAGGAGAACATCCTGAGACTTCTTAAGAATGTATATGACATCGACGAAGACGACTTCATGTCGGCGGAGCTTGAGGCAGTGCCGGCAGGAAAGGCGAGGAGCCTCGGGCTCGACGAGTCGATGGTGCTCTCCTACGGACAGGATGACAGGGTGTGCGCATATACGTCTTTGGTTGCTTTTCTGTCCACGGAAAAGGTGGACAGGACGGGAGTGTGCCTGCTGGTGGACAAGGAGGAGATAGGCTCCGTAGGCGCTACCGGCATGCGCTCGAGGTTTTTTGAAAACACGCTTGCTGAGGTGATGAATGCTGCGGGAGCATACTCTGAGCTGGCATTAAGACGCACTCTGGCAGGTTCAAAGATGCTGTCTTCGGATGTATCTGCTTCCTTTGATCCGCTTTACGCGAATGTATTTGACAAGAATAATTCGGCCTATTTCGGACATGGAGTCGTGTTTAACAAGTATACCGGCGCGAGAGGCAAGAGCGGATCTAATGATGCCAACGCGGAGTTTATGGCTCAGATCAGATCCATACTTGATGCCGATAAGGTGAGGTATCAGACCTGTGAGCTCGGTAAGGTGGATGCCGGTGGCGGCGGTACGATAGCCTATATTATGGCTCTTTACGGTATGGACGTGATAGACTGCGGTGTGGCGGTGCTTTCGATGCATGCTCCGTATGAAGCCACGAGCAAGTCTGATATATATGAGGCAACAAAGGCATACAGGGCGTTTCTACAGGCATGAGCATCAGAAAGACAGTAGCACTTATGATCCCCGACATCAGCGGTGAATTCTTTGGCGATATAGTCAAAGGCGCAAGGATGGCGGCGGAAGAAAAGAAGATCAATCTCATGGTGATCCCCGGAGGGGTGATCAGCGATGACTATGAGGACAATGTACTCTATTATCTTGCCGGAAGGAAAAGCGTGGACGCGGTATCCTGTACCACGGCATCCATCGTCCATACCGATAAGGTCTATGATTTCTTTGCAAAAGAGATAGGAGGCAAGCCCTCACTTGCGGTAGCTGACAAGTACAAAGATTATCCCTCCATTTATTATGACAATACCACGGGTATCAGAGAGATCATGGACTATCTGATAAACAAAAAAAAGTGTACTCATATCATCATGTTTGCAGGTCCTAAGGTTTCCTCCGATGCGGAAGAGAGGCTTGCGGAGTATCGCAGGTTTATGAAGGAGAAACGCCTGAAGGTAGAGGATCGTATGATAGCGCGCGGAGATCACACCTCTCTGTGTGTCGAGGAGGCGGAGAAGCTGATCAAGGCAAATCCGGGAGCCGAGGCGATAGTGTGCAGTAATGACGCGCAGGCTCAGGCAGTATACAGAGTTTTAAAAAACAATGACCGTGCGATCGGGAAGGATGTGCTGGTGACGGGCTTTGACGATTTCACCGAAAGCGCATATATGGATCCTCCTCTGGCATCGGTCAAAGCATCTGGTCTGAAGCTCGGATATGAAGCGTGTACGCTTGCAGGCAGGATGGGTGACGGTGAGCAGGCATCTGACAAGGTACTGGAGTGCCATTTCATCAAGCGTGAATCCGTGGGATATGATCCGGGACGGGCTGTCGCGTCATTTGAGAAACGGCAGAATATACGCGCCGGCACTACCTTTGATATACCCAGTCTTGCTGTGTCAATGTCTGATTATATATTTACCGGCGATGTGCATGATTATCAGTCGGAATGTCAGAAAAAGCTGATAGAGGATTTCTTTAACAGATTCCTGTCCACCTATCTCGGAGATGTCGTAAAACGCAGATCGGGCGATCAACTGGAGTATGCTATCGGCATCTTTGACCGCGGAGGTACTCAGTATATAGACTGCAACAGGCTGTTCAGGATATTGGACAGCGTTTACAGGATATTCTGCATGAAGCACAAGTCGGAGGCATCCAGGATGGATCTGGTGCGTATCATCGCCTCTGTAAAGAGCCGGGTCGCGGACAATCTCGAGCGCAGATCCGGAGATATCCGGAAGATAGTAGTGTCACGGCATGAGTCACTCATGAGATTTTCAAAGAGACTTCTGTCGATAGATCCTGCGGCAGAGGACAGATACGCGAAGCTTATGGAGGCGGTATCTCTTATCGGCGTGATGAATGCCAGCATCTTCATGTTTGAAAAACCGGTGAAGCAGACGAAGGGCGCGAAGTTTGTCTTCCCGAAAAAGCTGTATCTTAAGGCATACAGAGACAGGACGGGCGTGCATCAGATAGATGAGACGCATCAGCTCACCCCTGCCGATGACATCATGGACTACAGGTATCTGGAGGGTGGCAGACAGCATACCTTCTATACCATGAGCCTGCATTACAGCGGCAGACAGATGGGTGTACTTCTTATCGATCTGGATGACGAGTATTTCTCCAGCTATTCATTGATCAATAATGTGATCAATCTTACGGTAAGCCATTTTTGATACCCCTTACGGCAAAGGAGGAGACTTAAATGAACGATAAGCTTCATACTGAGGCTGTTGATACTTTTTTTGACGCCGTGCTGGCACTGAAGGACAGAGAGGAATGCTATAGGTTCTTTGAGGATATTGCCACGGTTAATGAAGTCCTCTCGCTCTCACAGCGTCTTGAGGTGGCGGGCATGCTCAAAGAGGGCAGGACCTATCTGGATATAGCGCACAGAACCGGAGCTTCCACAGCGACTATCTCAAGAGTCGGCAGATCCATGTCGGGCGGAAACGGAAGCTACGATATCGTATTTGAGAGACTGAATAAGAAAAAGGAAGACAAATGACGGATTTTGAAAAGGAACTTAACCCGAAGCAGCTGGAGGCTGTGAGGGCCGCGGAGGGTCCTGTGCTGATACTGGCCGGAGCCGGATCGGGTAAGACAAGAGCCATCACATACAGGGCAGCGTATCTTATAGAAGAGCTGGGAGTAAAGCCGTGGAGCATCCTGGCTCTTACTTTTACAAACAAGGCCGCGAGGGAAATGAAGGAAAGAGTGGCGCTCATGTGCGGGGAGGCTGCAAAGGATATCCTCGTATCCACCTTTCATTCGTTGTGCCTGCGTATCATGTTCACTCAGGCGGACAGACTCGGTTACAGCAGGAATTTTGAGATAGCCGATCAGACGGATCAGAGATCCCTGATCAAGGAGGTCTGCAAGAGGCTGAACGTAGATACCAAAATGTACAAGGAGAAGGCTCTGCTCAATGCCATATCGGGTGCAAAGGACGAGCTCATGACCCCGGATGACTATGCCGCGGACAATGAGGGTGACTACTACATGAAGACGTATGTCGATGTCTACAGGGAGTATCAGAAGAGCCTTAAGGCAAATGACCAGATGGACTTTGACGATCTGATAATGAATACGATCGAGCTGTTTAGGACCTATCCGGAGGTGCTTGAGTATTATCAGGACAGATACAGATATATCATGGTAGACGAGTATCAGGATACGAACTCGGCTCAGTTCATGCTCATTTCTTTGCTTGCGAAGAAATACCGCAATCTCTGTGTGGTGGGTGACGACGATCAGTCGATCTATGCCTTCAGAGGCGCAAATATCCGAAACATCCTTGATTTCGAGAAGATATACAAGGATGCGTATGTAGTAAGACTGGAGCAGAATTACAGATCCACTTCAAATATCCTGCAGGTGGCAAATCAGGTCATAGCGAACAACAAGGGAAGAAAGGCTAAGGAGCTGTGGACAGATGCGGAGGAGGGCAGGAGGATACGCTTCAGACAGCTCGACTCGGCAGCGGGAGAAGCCGCGTTTATTGCCGATGACATCAGGGATCGTGTGAATGCCGGCAAGGCTTCCTATAAGGACTTTGCGATACTCATGCGGACCAATGTGCAGTCAAAGGAGTTTGAGGATGCCTTCAGAGTGAGGGGTATAGACTATGATCTGGTGAAGGGACTCAGGTTCTGGGATACAAAGGTCATAAAGGATGTAACCTCGTTTCTGCTCACGGTGGCTTCGGGCAATAATGACATGAGGACTGCAAGGGTGATAAACATACCGAAACGCGGTGTAGGCGCAGCAAGTCTTGAAAAGCTGCGAAGCTTTGCGACGGCAAACGGGATCACGCTGCTCGATGCCTGCGGCAGACCGGAGAACGCCGGGATAAGCGGCAAGGCAGCATCCGGCATGAAGGCTTTTTATGAGATGATAGCAGGGCTTCGTGAGCGCACTGAGGGTATGAAGCTCGCGGATATGCTTAATGAGGTGATAAAGGAATCCGATTACATGACTTATCTTGCGGATGAGGCGGATACGACCGAGAAGTATCTGGAACAGGAGGAGTATATAAATAAGCTGAGGGATTCGCTTACGGAGTATGAGGCGGGCTTTGGCACAGCTTCCGGTGGGGATATGGATACGGACGGCAGCAGTGAGTATGCAGCAGATACCGGTATGGAAGCTGCACAGCCGTCAATCGTTGATTTCATGCGGATGAACGGGGTGGAGGGCACTACGGTGGATGTCGATACCGATCCGCAAAACGATGACAAGGTACTCATCATGACTATGCACAATGCAAAGGGTCTGGAGTTTCCCTATGTGTTTATGAGCGGCATGGAGGAGGGGCTTTTCCCGGGATACATGTCGATAAACAGCGGTGATGAAAAGGATATCGAAGAAGAGAGAAGACTCTGCTATGTGGGTATCACAAGGGCTATGAGCGAGCTCACCCTCACCTGTGCGAGGGTGAGGATGGTGAACGGTGAGACAAGATACGCGGTGGCATCAAGGTTTGTGAAGGAGATGCCCTTTGGCCTGCTCGATATGAACATCACTCCCGGGAAGACGGAAAGACCGGTGACATTTTCGGATGGCAGCAGAGTATATCCCTCTGAAAACAGCGGCAGGAGACAGGCTGCTTCGATGAAAGAGGGCGGTCACGGCAGCAATGCCCATACATTAAAACGTCCGTCGGGGAAAATACAGCTGGGACGTGACATGACTCCCGTAAAGCCTGACTATGAAGCGGGAGACAGGGTGCGTCATTTCAAGTTCGGAGAAGGTACGGTACAGACGATAAAGGACGGCGGAAGAGACTATGAGGTTACCGTGGACTTTGATGAGCATGGGGTCAAAAAGATGTTCGCGGGATTTGCTAAGCTAAAGAAGCTATGATATGATGCAATAATGGGTTGGAAAAATAATACGGAGGTAGTGGGTATGGATATCGAGAGTTTTGTAAACAGCGCGAAAGCTGGCGGAGCCGGTCTTCTGAACTCCCTCAACGGAAAGAAGAACGAGCTGGCCGGACAGATACAGAGCTTTAAGAGCAATAACGATATAAAGGATATTCTGGCTGCGGCCAAGCTTAATGAAGTATTAAAAAGAGATCAGGAGGAAACTGAGATGAAGAAAAACAGTCCTATTGTCACTATACTTGCAGTGATCGGCGCGATAGTCGCCGTGGCTTGTATTGCTTTTGCGGTATACAAGTATTTCACACCCGATTATCTGGATGACTTTGATGACGGTGATGATTTTGATGATGAGGATGATCTTTTCGAGGATGAGGATGATCTGAAAGATACAGTAAAAGAAAATTCATAACAAAATGAAAAAAGGTGAACAGTATGTGGGGAAGATAAGAGATATTGTCTTCCCCAATAAAGGGATCGCCGTATCGGATGGAGAAGAAGTAGTGATCAAGAATACTCTCCCCGGGCAGGAGGTCTCTTTTGTTTTAAAGAAAAACAAGCCCGGACTCAAAGAGGGACGTCTCGCAGAGGTGCTAAGGAGAGCGGACATCGAGACCTGTGAAGGATGTGTGCATGCAGCAGGATATATTTACACTGAATGCGACCCGGGGGATGACAGACAGGGTGACGGTCCGGGAAGCAATGACGGAAATAGTGACGGAAATAATGACGGATGTAATGACGGGAGCAATTACGGAAACAATGACGGAAGTAATTACGGAAAGAGCACTAAAAGCTGCGGCGGCTGCGTCTTTCAGACTATCCCGTATGAGGAAGAATTAAGGCTTAAGGAGCATATGGTAAAGGAGGTCATCCGTAAGGCGCTGAAGCAGTGTGCAGGTCAGGTCGGATATGATCTCGGAGACGATGCTCTGCGTACACCTCCTGACGACGGGGATATGCCGGATGATCCGGAGAAGTATGCCGCACGCGTGATGGATGAGGTCTGGGATGGCATTACGGGCTCTCCGGAGTGTGAGGGATATCGCAACAAGATGGAGTTTTCTTTCGGTAATGCGGTAAAGGACGGACCTATGACGCTCGGCATGCACGTATCAGGACATTTCATTGATGTGATAGATACTCCGGCATGCAATATAGTGGATGAGGATATCAGAAAGATACGGGCAGCGGTATCGGCTCACGCCACAGAGTGCGGGCTCGGCTTTTACAACAGGCATTCCAATATGGGTTATCTTCGCAATCTGCTGGTACGTAAAGGTAAGCATACCGGAGAGACAATGGTCGATGTCGTGACAACCTCGGACGGAGATCTGCATGAAGACGACCTTGCGGATACACTCAGAGGTCTTTCGCTCGATGGCAGTATCGTTAGTCTGCTGCATACGATAAACGACTCTGCCGGAGACGCGGTAAAGAACGAGAAGACTGTCGTGATATACGGCAGGGATCACATATTTGATGAGGTGCTCGGACTGCGTTTTAAGATATCTGCGTTTTCCTTCTTCCAGACAAATACGTTAGGAGCAGAGGTGCTTTACGACAGGGTGAGGGAGTATATAAAAGACGCTCTTACATACAGTTCAGTAGGAGACGAACGAGAAGATGATGGCAGCGGCGACAGTCAATCAAATGTCATACCCTCGGCAGGAGTGATCTATGATCTGTATTCCGGCACGGGCACGATAGCACAGCTTGTCTCACCCGTGGCGCGCCATGTATACGGTATAGAGATCGTGGAGGAGGCGGTAGAAGCTGCCAAGGCAAATGCCCGTATGAACGGCATAAATAATGTGTCGTTCGTATGTGGGGATGTCATGAAGATGCTTGATGAAATAACAGAAAAGCCTGATCTTATAATACTTGACCCGCCGAGGGATGGCGTGAGTCCCAAAGCCCTGCGTCAGATCCTTGATTACGGTGTCAGAAATATCATCTACGTGTCCTGTAAGGTCACATCCCTAGCCAGAGATCTGCCTGCCATCTATGAGGCAGGCTACCGCATGAAGCGGCTTTCAGTCGTAGATATGTTCCCTCGCACTGCAAATACAGAGACGGTATGTTTATTGTCCAAACTTCATGAAGCAAAGCATCATATCAACGTAAAGGTAAATATGGACGAGCTTGATCTTACAAGTGCAGAAGCTAAGGCTACATACAAGGAGATCCAGGATTGGGTGCAGGAGAAGTACGGATTTCATGTGACAAATCTGAATATTGCCCAGGTGAAACAGAAGCACGGGATCATCGAACGGGAAAACTATAACAAGCCCAAGTCTTCTGATAGTAAACAGCCGGGATGTCCGGAAGAGAAGGTTAAGGCGATAGAGGATGCCATGAGGCATTTTCAGATGATATAAACGGATTATTTTCAGTTATAACGGAAAGCATGGTTGTGGAGGAAAAATGAGACTGTCTATCAGAAAATGGAGAATCGATGATAAAAGCGATCTTGCAATCAATCTAAATAATCCAATGGTTATGAATAATCTCAGGGATGGATTGCCTTATCCGTACACAGAAGATGACGCTGAGGAGTTTATACGTGCAATGCTATCGGCGGACGAGGACAGTACGTTTTCATTTGCGATAACACTTGATGATAAAGTGATAGGGAGCATCGGAGTATTCCGGCAGGCTAATATTCATAGCAGGACCGCTGAAATGGGTTATTATATAGGTGAGCCATACTGGGGGAACGGCTACATGACAAATGCAATTAAGCAGGCATGTGAGTACGTATTTGAGAATACAGATATTATTCGGATTTTTGCTGAACCATTTGCACACAATATTGCTTCATGTAGAGCGCTGGAAAAGGCAGGATTCCAATATGAGGGAACATTAAAGAGTAACGCTGTGAAATGTGGCAGTGTTATTGACATGAAAATGTATGCGCTTATCAGAGAGTGAATAAGGAGGAGCATAAAATGAAAGTATTCATCGTCTATTGTCATCCGTCAGAAGATTCCTTCACGAAGAATATGTGTGATGAATTTATTAAAGGTATAACAGATTCCGGGAATGAGTATATCATTTCGGATCTTTATAAGATGGGATTTCATGCGGATATGACGGAGGAAGAGTATCTCAGGGATGCCAACTATAGAAATAAACCGGATGTTGCGGCAGATGTACTTGCAGAGCAGGAGAAGATTAATTCCGCGGATGCAATTGCGTTTATCTATCCTGTATTCTGGACAGAAGCACCGGCTAAGCTTGTGGGCTGGTTTGACAGGGTGTGGACTTATGGATTTGCATATGGAAACAAAACTATGAAGATGCTTGAAAAGGGCCTGATTCTTTGTTCGGCTGGAAATCCTGTAGACAGGCTGGATAAGTTGGGACTCCTTGGCAGTATGAAAAAGGTTATGTTTGGTGACAGACTTTTTAATCGTGTCAAGCAAACAGAATTTGTGGTTTTTGATTGCACCTCAAGAGAGAACGAAGCCAGAGAGACCAACTGGCATAGTAATCTTAAGAAAGCATACGAAAAGGGTAAAACATTGTTTTCGCCTTCGGAAAAAGTGTTTTCGCTTGAAGACAGATATTTTACTGCAGTATCCAATTCTGAAACCGGAGAAGTGTCAGATCAAACCATTTTCAGTTATCATCAGAAGGAAAACGTCATATGGGCGGAGTATTCCGGTGGAAGCATTATTAAGGGCTTCCTTTTGGGAACAATAGATGACAATAACAACCTCCATTTTGATTACAGACATATTAATACAGAAGGTGAATCAAAATCCGGTGAGTGTCATTCTGAGCCGCGTTTTGAAAACGGAAAGCTCAGGTTTTATGAAAAGTGGAAATGGACTAGTGGTTGTGAAGGAACATCAGTGATAGAAGAATTATAGTGGTTAATTCGCAGTAAATCCGTTCCTTCCGGTTTCTGTTATCAAAAACTGATTCTGGACGATGAGTCAGCTCCGGTGCTCATCTATCACGGTTTGAACGGAGTATATCTTAGGGAATATGGGAAATGGATAAGACTTGATGCGAGAGGGAACAAGCCCGGAGTGAATGCGAAGTTTTCGATAAATTCTGAGATGCTTGCATTTCCAATACGTCCGGAAAAAGGAGAGGTAGATGTGCCTGTCATATATGCAGATTCGGATACTGAGATAGTTAAGACATTGCAATCTTATGGTCTAAGATCGGAGCTTTGGGATAATCTGCCTATGAAGCTTGGATACGAAATGGAAGGATAAAAACATGGGCATCAAAGAAAGTATAGATGATACTCGAAAAGGATTTGAAGAAAGCTTTGCTACAGGAGATTTTTATAACAGGCAGACGCAGGACTCTGATCATTTGGGAAAGATACTTGGATTTGTGAAGATCAGTAAAGGGATGAAGATACTTGATCTCGGATGCGGGAGCGGATTGGGAAACGGATTTTATTGCAATTAATGAAAGTAACGAGTGATGGCTTTTTGGCAAGCAGTGCATCTCGGGCCTTCGATGCAATTTCGCAAGCAGTGCCTCGCGATATCGCTGCGCAAAGCGGCAAGCAATGTCTGTGTCCAGACAAAGCCTGTGCAGCTTGTTGGGAACAACCCCCAATCCCCGGGAACATCTGCATGAGCAGATGAGCTACGCGATTGAAAATCACTATATTTTGCCATGACCTTTCTTTGGCAACATGCTCCGATATGTTGTCGAATATTTCTCTACAAGAGTAGTGAAGAATTGAACTTCGGCAGGATCCATTTTATTGAAATTCATTCCGAGCTGTTTGCTCAGAGTTGAGACGGTATGCTTATTTTTTCTTCTTGCCGCGTCTGGTTCCTTTTACAGGTTTACAAAGATCTGAATATCTCTGGAGGATATCGGTAAAGGTTTTAAACTCATAAGGGTCCATCTTAGTGAAGTTGATTTTAAAGAGTTTGCTGTACATTATCATCTGAGCTTGTGTTGCATTATCGGCAGTCTTTAGTTCTTCAAATGAGTCAAGGATATCATCAACAGGTGTAGTTGCATCACCGGTTTCTGCATCTTTGCTATGAGCATCTCTTAAATCTTTTGTGATTTTTACGATATCATTTCCGAGAAGGTTGTTAAAGTAATTATCTTCAGAAATAGAAGCTGTCGCCAATGTTTTCATATAATGATCTTCATCAGATATGCCTTTGTTTTGAAGACGGACTCTTGTCTGTTCAATCATTTTGTTGAGGTTTCTAAATTGCATTCCGGCAAGATTGTCAATGTAGATTTCCATGTCAGTGAGAAAATTTTTAAACTCTTGATGCTTTATCATTTCGCATATTAGGCGAGCATTCAGCTTGCCACTTTTTAATATTTCAACAGTTTCATCATCTAACCCTAAGTCATCAACAGGGAATCTGTGCTGTTCACGATTCTCGGTAAGTCCTAATAAATAATCGGAAGTTACTCCATAAAAATTTGCAAGGGAGACAATAGCCTTGTGAGTAATTTCTTTGTAATCATCAGTTTCATAATTTCCTAGAGATGCTCTGGATATTCCGGTCTGTTCTGCCAGTTCTTGCAGTGACAGACCTTTTTCTATTCTCAAATCTTTCAATTTTTCCTGAATCGATAATTTACATTTCATGAAACCAATCCCCTTTAACAAAGTTTATATAAATGGCACATCTACATTATAACGGAACGCACGTTTGTGGGATACGGCTAAATCTAAAAACGTGGAATTTTTAATTCTTTTAAAAATATTCCTACCTCTTGGATATACGGATTGGACCGTATGTTTCTTGGATAATGTGTTCATAAACAATGATTTCCAGTCTGGAGTGGAGGTGAAAAGAAAATGCTAAATCAAGGATATGTTCCATGTGACAAACAAATTCATATCAAGTTATCAGAGGCGGAATTACAGATGATCCGGGATAGGATGGCGCAGATGGGATTTAAAAATCTGAGCGCTTATGTTCGAAAGATGGCAATTGATGGATATTACATCAAAGTCGATTTCAAAGAACTTTTTGAAGTAATCAGACTGCTGAGAATTGACAGTAACAACATCAATCAGATTGCAAAGGCTGTTAATACCTACGGGTGTGTAGATGGAAAAATCATTTCTTATATGAAAGCTGAACATGAAAAAGTTTTAAAGAAGGTGGAGAAGTGTTTTGACAAATATCTTGAGATTTAGGAATTGGATTAAAAGCCTGTTTTGCAGGCGTAGCTTGCCGATGAAAATCGGCAATCAGGGGGATTGGGGCATACTCCCCAACAAGCAAAATCGCATCAGGTGTACACCGATGCACTGCTTGCCAATTTGTGAAAGAACTAAAAATGTCATTGAAGGAAGGGGATAGCTGTGAAGAATAAAGTGATAGTAAAAGATAGAGATGAATGGAGTTCTCTTGCAAACTTTATCGGAAATATAATAGCGAAATACGCAGATGAAATTGATTTTGATTCTTTACCTGATCCGGATGTCTATCTTCAAAAAAGGTATATATATGAATCTTATAAGGCGTATATGAAATTTCGTAATAAGAAAA
>CAJOME010000047.1 GCA_905235585.1 uncultured Lachnospiraceae bacterium
TATATATATTTTTTGTCGTTATATTTATCATTTCAAGGAATGTCGTATCCTCGATCTACGCGGTTATCAAGAGTGTCGAGACGCTTTCGGAAGGTGATCTGACTCATGGAGAGCAGACCAACTCCTCCATACGCGAGATCGATGAGATCGGCTCCAATGTATACGGACTTTCCAACAGACTAAAGGAAATAGTAGGAGGAGCAAAGGACGCCTCAGCTATATCCGGCAAGCAGGCTAAGGAGCTCGCGGATACCTCCGAGCAGATCAGCAGTACATCCGACGGAGTATCGGAAGCAGTACAGGAGATGGCAAAGGGAGCTACGGATCAGGCAGATACCGTTCAGCGTGCGACTGAGAATATCGGTCTCCTGTCAGATGCCATACAGACAGTTGCCGACAACGCAGAGCAGCTTGCGGCAAATGCAGCCGAGATGAATGACGCATCCATGAGAAGCGCCGAGGCGCTGCAGGATCTCTCCTCAAATATGGATACCATGGGAGAGGCAGTTGTTGATATATCCCAGACCATGAATGCCACCAATCAGGCTGTGCAGAGTGTCAATGAGAAGGTGGACGGCATCACGAGCATTGCATCACAGACGAACCTGCTGGCTCTAAATGCATCCATAGAGGCAGCCAGAGCAGGAGAAGCCGGAAGAGGCTTTGCGGTAGTCGCAGAGGAGATAGGCAAGCTTGCCACAGAGTCAGCTCAAACCGCGCAGGAGATAAGAGATGAGATGAGTCTGCTCCTCGAGCACGCACAGGAGGCATCCAGGAAGACTCAGGAAATATCCGATATCAAGAGTAATGTGGATGAGGTGCTTAAGGAGACCACAGGTACCATCAATAATCTTATATCTAATGTAAGCTCTACCGTGGACGGTGTGAATACGATATCAGGACTTACGGAGGAGTGTAACGCTTCAAAGGATCAGATAGTGGATGCCATGAGTTCGCTTTCAGCGATATCCGAAGAGAATGCGGCATCTACCGAGGAGACGGGAGCATCCATGCAGGAGCTCAATGCTACAGTCAACGGACTGGCAGCAGCAGCGGACAGCCTCAATACTGTGGCTTCCAAGCTTGACGAGGATCTGGAGTTCTTCAAGATTTAATGACTTTCTGCGACTACGTCTCAGAAAGTCCGCAGTCAAGCCATTTAAATGCGACTTCGTCGCGGGCTTGCCTGCCGCCAGTTTTAAGCTTTGGCACGAAACCCGCATAAATGCGTGTTTCTGATTGCAAGTCGCAAAAATATATAAAAATACAGATCAGAGCCGGCTGTCAGGATGACAGCCGGTTTTTTATACTTTCATACAGCATTTTCTTAAACGCTGACGCAGTGGATTTCATTTCCCTATCGGGGTCGTCAGCCAGAGTGATGTATCGCTTCGGCAGCTCCTCCTCAAGGCATATACGTATCACACGGTTTTCAGCAATATCTTTTTCACAGCTCATCATCTCGGTGCATCCTATGCCGAGATTTTCGGTAACAAACGATAGCATCTGCAGTGTATGTGCCACCTCTATCCTGGGGTTATATTCGAGACCGTGTTCCGCAAAGAAACTGCTGTAAAGTCCGTAGGTTTCCGTAGAACGCAGCAAAGAAATAAGGGGATATTCATTTATCTCTTTCAGAGACATGGTTTTGTCTTTTAAGAATGAAAAAGCCTGTCCGGCGATAAGGATATCATTGAAAGCATATAGTATAGCCTTATCATCCGGTTTTTTTTCGGTAAAGGGAGTGGTGATGATCGCTATATCAAGCATACCATTCCTGTAGTTATTTATAAGTGTGGGAGTGTCATGGTTGATCAGGTAAAGATCTATGTCAGGATATTTTTCGTAATATTCTTTTATGACGGGAAGTATCAGGCGATTGATGATATGCGAGGTAATACCGATCGATATACCGATGATCAGAGAGCCGTGTTTCAGATCCTTTGCGGAACGTACTACATTTTCTCCCATTGTCAGATGTGCACAGGCTATCTCCACATGTGAATAGAGCTCTCTGCCTGCATCCGTAAGTGTCACTCCGCGGGGAGATCTGTTAAAAAGCCTGCATCCGAGCTCATATTCCAGATTGTTGATCGTGCGGGATATATTGGGCTGGCTGTTTGAAAGGATAGCCGCAGCTTTATTGAAGCTTTTGTATTTAGCTACATAATAGAAGATCTTATAATACTCAAAGGATACTGACATAACAACCCTTATAATAATTTGATATATTATTACATTAAAATGAGTGAATATAATATAACTGTTCATATTATATAATAAAAATGTATTCACTTACAAGCAGACATTTGCCCAATGTACACTCCCTGATCTTTTTTGATCGACTAATCTCAACCCCAAGTTTTAAGTAAAACAATGTACTTTGGGCAAATCTGTTTTCAGGTTAATAGATATCAGGCGTTCGCACTAAGTTTTTCTTTGACATTACTGTATTTCGGGTAGTATAATCCGTAATGTCGGCACGGATCATAGTGCCTGACCGGCATGGGAGTATAGCTCAGCCGGGAGAGCGTCCGCCTCACACGCGGGAGGTCACGGGTTCGAGCCCCGTTGCGCCCATGGCACATCCACTTCACGGATGTGCCATTTTTTATTTCTTATTTTTCCCGTAAAGAGTTATAATATGATATCAGGGTCAAAAGTCCAACTCCACGGCAAGCTTGCTTGCCTGTGGAGGAAGGACTTAATGACCCCGACAATATGTATAAAGTAATATTATAAATGCCTCACAGAGACAGCGGATGATAGAAAACACTACTATCTTTACTAACGACAAGTGCATAGGCTGCAATAAATGTATCAAGGTGTGTTCAGCGATAGGTGCCTGTATTGCCGTAGAGGATGAGGGTGAGGCACGTATAGTGGTGGACGGCACGAAGTGTGTCGCCTGCGGAAGCTGTCTTGATGTATGTGAGCATGGCGCGAGAGACTTTCGTGATGATACAGAGAGATTCTTTGAGGATCTTAAAAATGGTGAGCCTGTCTCACTTCTGGTAGCCCCCGCTTTCAGGGCAAACTATCCCGAACGATATAACTCCATACTCGGAGGATTAAAGGGGCTTGGAGTAAACCGTATCATAAATGTGGCCTTCGGAGCCGATATCACCACATGGGGCTATATTAACTATATGAAGGAATATGATTTCGTGGGAGGGATATCTCAGCCCTGCCCCGCGGTGGTCGGATATATAGAGAGGTATATCCCGGAGCTGATACCGAAGATATTTCCGGTGCAGAGTCCTCTCATGTGTGCAGCGATATACGCGAGAAAAGAGATGGGCATCACGGACAGGCTTGCTTTCCTCAGCCCCTGCATCGCGAAGAAGATGGAGATAGAGAGTGTCCACAATAAGGGACTCGTACAGTACAATGTCACCTTTGAGCATCTGCTTGATTACATTGATTCACACGGCATAAAGGGTGATCCCGTACATAGCGAGATAGAATACGGTATGGGATCGTTTTATCCCACACCGGGAGGACTCGCGGAGTCAGTGAGATGGTTTCTTGGAGATGAGGTATTTATAAGGCAGATAGAGGGAGAAAAGCGTCTATACAAATGGCTGCATCAGAATGTTGATAAGGTACGTGAGGGTAAGACACCCTTTCTCTTCATAGATGCATTAAACTGCGACAAGGGATGTATATGCGGCACCGCTGTGGATCCTCAAAAGACGATGACCGACGACGCGCTTTATAGTCTTTTAGATATAAAGGAGCATTCCAAAAAGCAGGACAGCGGCAATGCCTGGTCCGTACCTGATCTGCCTGAGGAGCGCCTTAAAAGCTTCAATGAGCAGTTCAGGAACTTAAAGCTTGAGGATTATCTCAGAGGCTACACCGACAGATCGGGAGACTGCACTTATGAGATACCTGATGGGGCGGAGCTTGAAAGGATATTTGTGAGCATGAACAAGCTTACAGAGGAGTCCCGCATGATAAACTGTTCGAGCTGCGGCTATGACAGCTGCCGTAAGATGGCGACTGCCATATACAACGGCTTTAATAATAAAAACAACTGCATCTTCTATGAACGCAGCATGGTCCATTCTCTTGAGATAGAAAAGGCGGTAGCCGAGGGAGAATCAAGGGCAAAGAGCAGATTCCTCGCCAAGATGTCACATGAGATAAGGACTCCCCTAAACACTGTACTTGGCATGGATGAGCTGATACTAAGGGATGTCACTGATGACAAGATAAAGGAATACGCTACAAGAATAAAAGAGGCCGGCAGAGATCTGCTGTTTCTTGTTAATACGCTTCTTGACTTCAAGGCTGCCGATGAGGCGCAGAATGAAGTGGCGGACGGAGACGATACCATAGGCTTTACGGCTCCGGATGCGAGGATCATAATAGTAGATGACACGGAGATCAATCTCTCCATGATGCAGGAGCTTTTGAAGCATACACAGATCAGGATCGATACCGCGTCAAACGCGTATGATGCGCTTTCGCTTATTGAAAAAAACGAATACGATATGCTTCTGCTTGATCTTATGATGCCCGATATGGACGGCAAACAGCTCTTGGAGAAGATCCGCGAAAACAAGGATGGCGCCAACAGCTCAAAGCCTGCGCTGGTCATTACCGCGAACGTGGTAGAAGGAGCAAGAGAAGAGTACCTGACTGCCGGATTTGACGGATATTTAAGCAAGCCGATAGACATCAGACTGCTCGAGCAGAGGCTCATGAAGCATCTCCCCGAAAGCAAGGTCATCCTTCAGGAGAACGGACATACCGGCACGGTTTCATTTGACATACCGCCCGAATATGTGGAGCTTTCAGGCATTGACGCGCGTGAAGGCATCCGCAATTGCGGTTCACCGCAGTCATACAAGCCGATCCTTGATATTTTTTACAGTACGATAAATCAAAAAGCGGACGAGCTTGAGAGTTGTTTTGAAAATGAGGACTGGAAGCTGTATACGATAAATGTCCATGCGCTTAAAAGCTCCGCGCGTATCATAGGAGCAAGAAGGCTTTCCGATGATGCGTTTGAGCTCGAAAAAGCAGGCAAGGACAATAATATAAGATATATCAAAGCCCACCATAAAAACCTTATAAACGATTACAGACAGTTTATAAATGTGCTTCATGACATATGTGATTCGGCACAGGATACCGAAGATGCGTATGAAAGGCCGGAGGCAGACGAAAAGACTGTAAGTATGATCTACGAAAGACTGTATGCTGCGGCGGATAGTATGGATTACGATGCCATCGAGGATGCGCTTGAGGAAGCGGACAGATACCGTTTTTCGGCAGAAGATGATAAAATAATCGCTGGGGTCAGGGATTATTTTGATAACATAGATTACGAGGATATCACAGAGTTACTTGTCGGGCTTTTAAAGAGGGATTAGTTGTATGGATAATGATCAGGATCTTAATATGATCGGTAACGTAATGCTTATCAGCACACAGGAGGGTGTGCTGTCCCGAGGTGTGAAACGCAGGCTTAAGGATGCCGGTATAGACTGCTGCTTCATAGGTACCGACGCTGACGCGGTAGAGGACTTCAGGGACAAGACGGATGTATATATCATCATTCTGAATGAAAATATCTCAGGGCTCAGGAACTGTCTTACGAGCCTTAAGAATATAGTGGATCGGATGGACAAGATCGTAATAGTGATCGGTTCAAAGTTTGAAAAGGCCGAGCTCAGAAAGGCCTATCCCACTCTTCTTGTTTCCACCTGGTACGATAAGGAGGTGGATATGAAGGGGCTGACCAGATACGTGGATGAGTCTCTGAAAAAGAGTGCCTTAAATGAGATGGACAAGACAATGAAAAAGAACATCCTTATCGTTGATGACGATCCGTCATATGCCAGGATGATAAGGACATGGCTAAAGGAATACTATCATGTGTCTCTTGTCACATCAGGCATGCAGGCGATCAAGTATCTGCTGGCCAACAGTGCCGATCTTGTTTTTCTCGATTATGACATGCCGGTGACTACAGGTCCTCAGGTATTTGAAATGCTGAAAAGCGAGCCGGGTACGGAGGATGTGCCCATAGTATTTCTTACCGGGATAGGAGACAAGGAGAGTGTGATGCAGGTCATGTCCTTAAAGCCTGATGGATATATACTAAAGACTGCCACAAGAGAAGATCTGCTCGACTATGTGAAGGATTTCTTTAAGAAGCAGATGTACACGGAGCCTTAAATACGGGTTGTATAAACAGTGCATAGAGGCTTTTGACCTTTACAACAATATTTATAGGAGAAACACATGAGAAAGCTGAATAAGAAAGGGAACATGAACGACAGGATAGATGTCGTTTTAAGAAAGTTCCGATCAAGGATGACTTCCTACCCACCCGGAATGTGTCCGCTTACGCTGTACAGATCACTGCTTCAGATATCTATGAACCAGTCCTGCGGCAAGTGCGTACCCTGCAGAGACGGTCTGGCAGAGGTGGATTATCTTTTAAAAAGTGTGCTGGCCGGTGACGCGACAGAGGATACGCTGTCTGTAATAGAGTCAAAATGCCGTATGATAGCCGAGACGGCTGACTGTGCCGTAGGCGTGGTAGGCGCAAATCTTATACTTGATTCTCTTTCGGAATTCTCCGATGAATATGAAAGCCACATAAAGTACAGAAGGTGCTTTGAGAATGTGAGTCAGACCATTCCCTGCGTGAGCCTGTGTCCCGCGCATGTGGATGTACCCGGCTATATCGCTATGATCAAGGAGGGAGACTACACAGGAGCCGTAAAGGTGATACGTAAGCGCAATCCCTTCCCGACTGCCTGCGCTATGGTATGCGAGCATCCGTGTGAGAGAAAATGCCGACGCACTCTGGTAGATGCACCCATAAACATAAGAGGGCTTAAAAAATATGCTGTGGATGCCGCAGCTGCCGATACGGTTGCGACACCTGAGGTAAACGTGAAGACAGGAAAGAAGATAGCGATAGTAGGCGGAGGCCCTACCGGTCTCACGGCCGCTTATTATCTTTCACTCATGGGACATGAGGTCGAGGTCTATGAGGAGCATGAAAAGCTGGGAGGTATGCTCAGATACGGTATCCCCGAATATCGTCTCCCCAAGGAAAGGCTTGACCAGGATATAAAGGCTATACTTAATGCCGGAGATATAAAGGTACATTATAAGACAAAGATCGGCAGGGACATTTCGTTTGAAGACATCAGACAAAGCCATGATGCCGTATACATCGGCATAGGAGCACAGATCGGAAACCGCATGCCGATGGAAAATGCCGACGCGGTAAATGTAGTGCCTGCCGCTGACTTCCTTCAGGAGGTGGCAAACGGCAGGGCAAGAGACCTGACAGGTAAGAAGGTGGCGCTGATAGGCGGAGGAAATGTTGCGATGGATGCCGCGCGTACAGCTGTAAGGCTTCATGCCGGGTCAATACATGTATTCACGCGTAAAAGGGACGACTATACTGCGCTTCAGGACGAGATAGAGGGAGCTATGCAGGAGGGTGTACGCTTCAGGACCCTTTTGAGCTTCCTAAACATAGAGACTGACAAGGAAACAAATGAGGTGCGTGCCGTATGGCTGCAGCCGGAGATCATTGCCGAGTATGATCAAAACGGGATGATGACCACCGAGCATTCAAGCAATTATCCCTATCGTTTCAAATGTGATCTGCTCATCCTGGGCGTAGGGCAGAGAAGCGATGTGGCTGATCTTGAAAAAGAGGGCATACCTGTCGAGAGAGGTCGTATCATAGCGGACGAGACCTGTACCGTATCCGGTATGGACGGCGTTTTTTCCGGCGGAGACTGTGTGACAGGACCCTCCACGGCTATAAACGCAATAGCTGCCGGACAGGTGGCTGCCTACAATATCGACGAATATCTCGGATATCATCATAAGGTGGCTGACGATACTGTCATACCGCCTGCCTTTCCAAATCCCTGTGTAGCTACCGGAAGAGCCGAGATAGAAGAAAGAGATCCTTTTGAAAGGATGAATGATTTTGAGTTTGTCGAGCTGCCGATGACCCATGAGGAAGCGATACGTGAGGCAGGCAGATGCTTAAGGTGTGATCACTACGGCTGCGGAGTCATGGAAGGAGGCAGAGGCGAATGATAAACGTAAAGATAAACGGTGTCTCCTATCAGGCTGAGGATGGAAAAACAATACTGGATATAGCCCGTGCCAATGATATAAATATCCCTACACTATGCTATATGAAGGGAGTGAGTGATATAGGTTCATGCAGGCTGTGTATGGTTGAAGCCGAGGGCTTTACAAAGCTGCTGCCGGCCTGCAGGACTAAGGCAAAGGACGGGATGGTGCTCACTACAGAGTCGGAAAGACTTACTGAATACAGAAGGAGTATGCTCCGGCTGATCCTGTCCAATCATGAGCAGGACTGTATGAGCTGTCCGGCAAACGGTGCCTGTGAGCTGCAGAAGATATCAAACGAATATGATATAGAGCATGCCGAGCATTTAGGAAACCGGGCAAAGATAGATAAAAAGCTGCCTGTTCTGGATGCCAATCCGTATATTTCGTACAATCCGCTTAAATGCATACATTGTCAGCGATGTGTCAGTGTATGCCACAATATTGCCTGCAACGGCACACTTAAGAACAGCCGCTCCGGCACATTCCATCTCATAGACGCACCGTTTGGTGAAGGCTTCAAGAGTACGGACTGCGAGAGCTGCGGCAACTGCGCGAGCGTGTGTCCGACGGGTGCGCTCACACTCAAGAGAGAAAAGAAATACAGACCGTGGGAGATAAGCCGGGTACTTACGACCTGTCCTCACTGTGCCACGGGCTGTCAGTTTTATCTTGTGGTAAAGGGCAATGAAGTGGTGAATGTAGAGCCTGCCAACGGACCTTCCAACCACCACAGACTGTGCGTGAAGGGTCGTTCGGGAAGCTTTGATTTCATACACTCAAAGGATCGTATCACCACACCGCTCATAAAGAACAAAGAAACGGGTGAGTTTGAGAAGGCATCATGGGAAGAGGCTATAGCATATACGGCAAAGCGTTTCATGGAGATAAAGGAAAAGTACGGAGGAGACAGTCTGGCAGGATTTGCCTGCTCGAGATCAGCTAATGAAGATATATATATGGTGCAGAAGATGGTACGTACCTGCTTTGGCACCAACAATACTGACAACTGCGCGCGCGTGTGTCATTCGGCATCGGTAGCGGGACTGGCAAAGACTCTCGGATCGGGTGCAATGACTAATCCCATACATGACATCACCCATGATGTCGACTGCATCCTGCTCGTAGGATCAAACCCCGAGGAGGCGCATCCCGTCGTGGGTATGCAGATAAGGCGCGCGGTAAAGGACGGCACTAGACTCATTGTAGTAGATCCCAGAGAGATAGGTCTTGCAAAGCAGGCAGACATACACATAAAGCTAAGACCCGGTACCAATGTCGCTTTCGCTAGCGGCATGATGCATGTGATGATACATGAGGATCTGATAGACCATGACTATATCAGAGACTATGCCGAGGGCTTTGATGAGTTTAGTAAGCTGGTGGAGGATTATACACCCGAAAGGGTCGGAGAGATCTGTAATATAGATCCCGATCTGCTCATAGAGGCGGCACGTATGTACGCTAAGGCCGATAAGGCTCCGATCATATACTGTCTCGGAGTCACCGAGCATTCGACCGGCACCGAGGGCGTCATGAGTATGTCCAACATGGCAGTGCTTTGCGGCAAGATCGGAAAGAGTGGGTGCGGCGTCAATCCTTTAAGAGGTCAGAACAATGTCCAGGGAGCATGCGACATGGGCGCTATGCCTACGGATTATCCCGGATATCAAAAGGTCGATAATGAAGAAGTAAGACAGAAGTTTGAAAAGGCTTGGGGCATCCCGCTGAATCCCACACCGGGACTGAAGGCTACAGATGTATTTCCCGCCGCAATCGAGGGAAAGATACACGGACTCTATATCTGCGGTGAGGATCCGGTAGTATCCGATCCTGATACGCATCATGTGATAAAAGCACTTGAAAGTCTGGATTTCTTCTGCATACAGGAGCTTTTCATGACACGTACCGCTGAATACGCGGATGTCATCCTGCCCGGCGTGAGCTATGCCGAAAAGGAAGGTACATTTACCAATACCGAGCGGCGTGTACAGAGGATAAGAAAGGCTGTCACGCTTAAGGGTGATATGAGACTGGATACGGATATACTTATCGATCTGATGAATGCCATGGGCTATCCGCAGCCCTATCTTACAAGTGCCGGGATAATGGATGAGATAGCATCGGTCACTCCGAGCTTTGCGGGTATAAGCCATGCGAGACTGGATGCCGGAGAGAGCCTGCAGTGGCCGTGCAAGGGCAAGGATCATCCCGGTACTCCCATAATGCATGTCGGCGGACCGGTAAGAGGAAAGGCTCTTCTTTATCCGGCAGTTTATAAAGCATCACAGGAGCTTCCGGATGATGAGTATCCTTTCATACTTATGACCGGACGCATATTATATCATTACAATGCCGCGGCTATGACCTCCAGATCACAGGGTCTCATGGACATCGCAGGAGAGGGCTTTATAGAGGTGAACTACAACGATGCTGAGAGACTTGGCATCTCAAACGGAGAGCGCATACAGGTGCGCAGCAGGAGAGATGCTATCACGGCTACGGCTCATGTAGGAAGAAAGGTGTCCGAGGGAGAGACGTGGATGCCGTTTCATTTCCCCGATTCTCCCGTAAACAGGATAACCAATGCCGCGCTTGACGAATTCGCGAGAATACCTGAATATAAGGTATGCGCGGTGCAGCTGGAGAAGCTACCGTAAATGGAGATCAAGGAAGCATTAAGTATCATAGCAGCAAACGCAAGGCCGATAGAGGACAGCATATATGTCCCTATCAGCAATGCTTTTGGTCATATCACCTGTGAAGATATAAAGGCAGATACTCCGGTGCCGGCTTTTGCGAGATCGGCTATGGATGGATATGCGGTTAAAGCGTCGGATGTCGCGGAAGCGGATAAAGACAATCCTGTAAGGCTTAAGGTGATCGGAGAGATGCTTGCGGGCGATCATTGGGATATCGCATATGTCCCAGGCACAGCCGTGAGGATAATGACGGGGGCGATGATCCCTGAGGGCTATGATGCCGTGGTCAGGCAGGAGGATACTGACTATGGCGAGGAAGAGGTAAACGTTTTTTCTCCCATAGAGTCCTTCAGGAATTATATACCTGTAGGTGAAGAGCTGAAAATGGGAGAAGTCGCCATACCATCCGGCAGACATATAGGCAGGGTTGAAGCCGGACTTATGGCATCTCTCGGGATGTCTGAGGTCAGGGTCAGGAGACCTGCTGGGATAGCGATCATTTCTACAGGTTCGGAGCTTGCGGAAGCAGGTGCTGAGCTTGTACCCGGAAAGATATACAACAGTATCAGATATATGATCGGCACTTCCGTGAGACAGGAGAGGCTTACTGTATCCATGGAGAAGACCTGTCCCGATGACAAGGATATCCTGTGCGACACGATACGTGCAGCTGCGGAGATATCGGATATGGTCATTACTACGGGTGGCGTATCGGTCGGAAAAAGGGATCTGATCCCCGGTGTGGTAGAAGCAATAGGCGCGACGAAGTTGTTTCAGGGTGTAAACATACAGCCGGGCACGCCCACGCTTTGCAGTATTTATAACGGAAAGCTGATATTGAGTCTTTCGGGAAACCCATATGCGGCACTCGCAAACTTCGATCTTTATTTTTGGCATGCCATATCGGGGCTTATGGGCAGTTCTTATTATCAAAACGAGATAAAGGAAGCTGTACTCTGTGACCGTTACGATAAGGTGAACCGCATGAGGCGGCTCGTAAGAGCTAAGGAAACAGACGGCAAGGTATATCTTCCCGTTAAGGAGCATATGTCGTCTGTCTTCGGGAATATGCAGGAGTGTAACTGCTACATTGATATCCCCGCCGGCACAGCCATTTCCTCAGGAGACAGGGTAAGGATAATTAAGACACGGACATAAGAGGTCATCGGATTAAAGAGACGTAAAAAGACATTGTAAAACAGATGTTAAACAATCAATATAACGAAAAAATCTCTGTCGGCATACTTGCCGGCGGTGAAAGCTCCCGGATGGGGCAGAATAAAGCACTCATACAGATAGGCAAGGAGCGAATAATAGACAGACTCACCTCCGAGTTTGCTTCTTACCCGGAGGTCATCATCTCTGCCGCCGAGCATGGCATATATGAAGAGCTCGGACTAAAGGTAGTATATGATGAGCACAGGAAGACAGGCCCGATAGAAGGCATACGCAGAGTGCTCTCATGCGCGGCAGGAGAATATGTCTTTATCTGCGCCGCGGATATGCCATATGTAAGCAGGGATCTCGTGGCATACCTTTCCGGCTATATCTCATCAGACTATGACTGCTATGTGATAGCCGATGAGGATCATATACAGCCGCTCTGTGCGATATATTCAAAGAAAGTTCTCCCTGTA
Source organism: uncultured Lachnospiraceae bacterium (assembly GCA_905235585.1). Lineage (GTDB taxonomy): Bacteria > Bacillota > Clostridia > Lachnospirales > Lachnospiraceae > NK4A144. Next base: position 12,470 of record CAJOME010000047.1, read on the forward strand.
ATCGAGGAGCTCATAAGCGAGGGCAGATACAGGCTAAGAGAGATATTTGGCAGGGTAAGTACCAGGTATGTCTCGCTTGAATATACCGACTTTGACAAAAAGACTGTACGCAATATAAATACCAAAGAGGATCTTAAAGAGATCTCCAAGCCTGCAGTCTTTTGTGTGAGCGGTTTCAGCGACAGCGGCAAGACTGGGCTCATAGTCAGGCTCATAAACGAATTTATAGATGATGGCATGACAGTCGGAGTGATAAAGCATGACGGACATGACTGCCATACGGATATGCCGGGCAGTGATACGGACAGCTTTCGCAAAGCGGGAGCCGTATGCACCTCGGTATATTCCGATACAGGGAATGCCGTTTATGAAAGGGAGAGTGTAAATGCGGAGGAGCTTATCAGACGCATGAGTCTGATGAAGGCTCCGCCTGATGCGGTTATCATTGAGGGCTTAAAGGCTTCTTCGCTTCCGAAGATAGAGATAGTCCGGAAAGCCGTTTATGATAAAAGCGTATGCGATCCCTCCACACTGATATGTATCGTATCCGACTGTATATCTCCCGAAGATGCCGATTGTCCGGTTTACGGACTTGAAGATGTCAGGGGGATTTTTTCATGCCTGAAGCATTTTTTCAATCTATAAACCGGTTATTGTCGGGTAATTAGGGTTCGTTGATAAGTATATATTTTTGCGACTTGCAATCAGAAACACGCATTTATGCGGGTTTCGTGCCAAAGCATAAAACTGGCAGCAGGCAAGCCCGCGACGAAGTCGCATTTAAATGGCTTGACTGCGGACTTTCTGAGACGCAGTCGCAGAAAGTTATATATTTTTGCGACATATACTATCGGCTCTTGTGAGTCATATAGCTTTTGTTGCTTAGTAACTGCGTTTCTATAGCACTAAGGATCTGTTAACAAATAATCTTTGCATTTGGCTTGTCTGACT
>CAJOME010000048.1 GCA_905235585.1 uncultured Lachnospiraceae bacterium
GGCATCGCCGCCACCTGCAGCACCGCCGCCTGCCGTACCGTCTCTGCCCGCGCCGTTGATCACATCCCCGGCACCTGCCGCGTTGTCCGTACCTGCAGCACCGCCACCGGATCTGCCATTAGCTACGTCTCCCCGGCTGCCGCTGTCTAAGCCTGTATCCGTGTCCTCCGGAAGAATGACCGGAACCTCCGGCACCTCCTCCGTCTCACCGAGTATATATGGTCTGCTCCAGCCCGTGGCTGCCACCACTCTGTCGAGCGTATCGAGATGCTCCCTTAAATATTTCAGTACAAATTCAGGCAGATAATACTCCGTCACCTTTTCAAGCTGAAACTCTATGCTGTCTTTATCACGGTCATTGTACAGGTATACGACTATCCTCTCACCTGCGTATACGTCTATCTCCTTTATCTCACCGGTCACATGGTTCGTGCCCGTCACATGCACATGCCCGTCAGTAACCGTCATACTCTCTATACCGTCCTCCACCGACACTATTCCCGAGGTGCCTCTTATACCCACGACCATGGAATTAGTGGCTATATCAAAGCTCTCATCATCCGTGAGAGGCTTGCTTACGTCAAAGAAGAGACTGCCTGCCGTCAGCTTCAGATTGAGCTTTTTGCTTTTCTGCTCAAACTCTGCCCTGCTGTTTTCATTGAGTGTGACTATCTTAGTGTCATCGAGACCTATCGACACGAGGCTTTGCGCTGCGGTCGCAAGCGCATTGCCGCTCCCCAGCCTCAGGTTCTCCCTGACGGTCTTTTGCTTACCCTTATCCTCAAGTGATACTGTGCCCTCCAGCCGCAGTATCCTCATAGTCGTAGCCGTCAGTCTTGATCTGAAGATAAAGAACAGGACGATGATGATGATCGCGATCAGTATCGCAATGATCAGGGCGATCTTCTTTTTCTTACTCTTTTCCATGATGATTCTCCTCGGATATAAACCCTAAAACCGTTCCGATATATTCACAGCCTGTCGTATCTGCGCAACCCCGTATTCATACGCGATCCGCGGCAAGCTCGTATTGCTGCTCCGGGCAGCTATAGCTTGTCCTTGTTGTACCAGACCCTGCTTTCCTTAAAGAGCTCCAGTATGTCTCCGTCCAGCTTTCCTTCATCCCTCATGCTCTCAAGCACGGCAAATGCCTTTTCCGGAGGCATCGGATGCTTGTAGGGTCTGTCCTCCGCCGTGAGAGCATCATATATGTCTATGATGGTAAGGAGTCTTACCTCTTTTGGGATATCCGCTTCGTTCAGTCCCCCGGGATATCCCGTGCCGTTCAGAAACTCATGATGGGCACCTGCCCAGAAGGGCACCTGCCTGTATGCTCCCTTGAACTCCATCTGCGAGAGCATCCTTGAGGTATAGACCACATGCTTCTCCACCTGTTTCCTCTCGTCCGCGGTGAGCGTTCCCTTTTGTACCGTTATCGCGTCAAGCTCCTCATCACTTAGCAGCGGTCTCTCCTGTCCATCGGCATCCGGACACATGATGAGGGCGCATTTTTTCAGATCTTCGATCCTCTTATCATCCAGATAGCCCGGTGTATTGGAGCTGTCGATGAGCTCCCAGGCTTCCTTCAGCTCCTTTTCCCTTTCGGTGCAGTCACGGACCGCGTCAGCATCATCCGCATGCTCCAGTCCTCTGATGCGCTCCATGAGGCATCCTATCTCTATCCTGCTCTTTATATCCTGCCTTTTTGCGGCAAGCCTGTCCGGCTTGTCGAGTACCTCCAGCGGCACTATCAGCTTGCCTATGTCATGCAGCCACACGCTCATGAGGAAGGGATCTTTTTCCTCTCCCGGTATGCGCCATTCGTTTCCGGTATCATCCAGCCAGCGCATGAACCTGGCCGCGTACCTTACCATGCTCCGCGTATGCTCGGCATTGTAGGAGCTCCTCGCCTCTATCGCATCCACCATTACCATCACGAAGGAGTGGAGCATATCGGTGATCTCCTGAGTGAGCTTGTGGTTATTAAGGCTGACCGCCGCAAGAGAGGCGAGCGCCGACACCAGCTGTTCATATTCTTCATCAAAGGGTATGATCTCTCCGTCCTCGTCCAGAGCGTTGATGAGCTGCAGCACTCCGATGATGTCATCCCTCTCGTCGCACATCGGGATAACGAGCATCGAGGCGGTACGATAGCCGTTTATGGCATCATATTTCTGCGCTCCCCTGAAATCATATTCCGATGAACTGTATACATCGGCTATGTTTATCTTCTTTTTATCTATGGCCGAGCATGCGCAGACATGCGTGCGCACGAGCGGCACCGGAGGCAGATCCGCATTCCTGCTCTGCTCCGCTGCCGGTATCCCCTTTGACTTGGTATACACCGTGTGGAATTTTAAGAATTCCCCTTCCTTGACATACACGGTGCCTCCGTCACAACGGCATATCTCCATGGCCTCCAGCAGTATCTTCTGCATCAGGTTGTCAAAATCCTTTTCCGCGCTGAGATCGAGTGCGATACCGACCAGACGATCCAGTGTATATCCGTCTGTCTTGCTCATAGGCAGATCACCTCTCCCTCTCTCGCAAAAGAAACCCTGTCGTCCCTTACCTCAGCCTCCATGCTCATGAGCATATCGTCCGTATGCCCGGGATCATGATGTATATATCTCATCATGCCTGCCCCGCTTTCCTCCAAAAGCTTCAGCCCCTGTGAGACGGTCGAATGTCCGAAGGTCTTATGAGCCTCATACTCCTCTTCGGTATACTGCGCGTCATACAGTATGAGATCGGCATTTGCGGAAAAAGCCGTAAGCTCCGGCATGATCCCGTCATCATGCTCAAAGTCCGTGGCAAAGACTACTGACCTTTCGTCATGATCTATGCGGTATACGGTAACACCGCCGGGATGACGGCCTGACATCCCGGTCACCCTTATGCCGCCGAGCGTCAAAGGAAATGTGATATCATGAAAGACTGTATCCGCCGCGTAGTCCGTGAGTCTTAACGGCCACAGCGGAGGCGATATCAGCCTGTCGACCTGTCCGGCAATGCCTGTGCCTTCCCGCTTCTCGCCGTATATGTCTATCCTTCTTCCCTTATCTTTGAAATAAGGAAAGAACGGCAGTCCCAATATATGATCCAAATGTGGGTGTGTGATAAGGATGGAGATACTTTTGTCACCGATGTCCGGTGAAGAGATGATCCCCGTGCCGGCATCAAGATAAACCGCCTGACCGGCAGTTTCAATGAGTACGCAAGTAGTGGCTCCTCCAAACTCAAGCATATCCCTGCCATCGGTAGGAATGGAGCCGCGTGCCCCAAGTATGGTAATCTTTAATTTCTCTTTGGGATCATGTCCCATAAAGAGTCCCCCTTACTGACTAAAACAAAACCCAATCAATAGGTATTCTATAACATTATGTAACCAAAAACAAATGTTTTTACATTACCCCATCGACTCCGGACGATCTGTTCTCCGTCAGCTTGATATCAATAAGCGACGATACTCAGAAGAAGGCATGATCCCACTCAAAGACATGATCCATATCATAGACAGAGTGCAATCGTTGTTTGATTATTATTGACTACAGCGACAGGAAATTCTTTATCATCGCCCTCCCGTCAGGGGTCATTATGGATTCCGGATGAAACTGCAGACCGTAGACTTGATTTGCTCTGTCCTCTACCGCCATGATCTCGCCGTCTGAAGCGACTGCGGTAGGTAAAAGACTCTCCGGCAGGGTAGCGGCATCTACCGCAAGTGAATGATATCTGCCGACCGTCACAGTATCGGGCAGTCCTCTGAAGATATCACTGTCCCTGCTTAGCTCTGCCTCTGACTGCTTGCCGTGCATAAGATGTGCGGCATAGGTCACGACAGCCCCGTAGGCCTCACATATCGCCTGATGTCCGAGACACACCCCGAGTATCGGTATCTCTCCTTTAAGCTGTCTGACGACATCCTCGCAGATCCCGGCATCCTCCGGTCTGCCGGGTCCCGGAGACAGGATGATGGCGGACGGACGCATACTGCGTATCTCATCCACCGTACATTCATCGTTTCTTATCACTTTGATATCAGGCTCCGTCTCTCCTATAAGCTGATAAAGATTATAGGAAAAGCTGTCATAGTTATCTATCAGTAATATCATGCTATCGTCCTTTATTCACTCCATTGCTTCCGCCTGCTTTATGGCTTCCGTTACTGCCTTTGCTTTATTTATACACTCCCTGTACTCATTTGCGGCTACCGAGTCCGCGACTATACCCGCGCCCGATCTCACATATACTCTTCCTTTTCTCTTATATGCAAGTCTTATCGCTATACATACGTCAAGATTTCCCGAGAAGTCCACATATCCTATCGCTCCGCCGTATATCCCTCTCCGGTCGCCCTCAAGCTCGTCTATGATCTCCATTGCCCTGATCTTTGGCGCTCCGGACAGAGTGCCTGCGGGCAGGACGGCATCCACTGCGTCTATAGCGTGCAGCCCGTCTCTCATATGCCCCACGACCTCGGAGCCGATATGCATGACATGTGAATACCTTTCTATGTTCATGTATTTCTCTACTTTTACGCTCCCGAAGTCTGACAGTCTGCCTATATCGTTCCTTCCGAGATCCACGAGCATATTGTGCTCAGCTCTCTCCTTTTCATCCGCCAGCAGCTCCCTCTCAAGCCTCATGTCCTCCTCATAGTCCGCTCCCCTCGGTCTGGTTCCCGCAAGCGGAAAGGTCCTGACTGTTCCGTCAGCCACCTTTACCAAAGTCTCCGGAGAAGCCCCCGCCATCTCTATATCATCGCCCGAGAAGTAAAACATATACGGGGACGGATTGGTAGTCCGCAGTATCCTGTAGGTATCAAGAAGGCTCCCTTCAAATTCCGCTTCCATGGGATTGGAAAATACGAGCTGGAAGATATCGCCCTCATGTATATACTGTCTGATCCGCTCTATCTTTTCGGAAAACTCCTTTTCGGAAAGCGCGGGTCTTAGCTCCCCCAAAAGACGGCCTCCTGCGTGCTCCTTCATTTTACCGTTTCGCACCAGCTCTTCCATATCGTCAAGCTTTGATACGACTCTCCCGTAATCCTCTTCTATATTTTCCGTGCGGATATTTGAAATGAGCAGGATCTTCTGCCTCAGATTGTCAAAGCATATCAGGTCGTCAAAGAGCATTAGATTCACATCGTCAAATCTCGCGGTATCCTCTCCCGCAAAGCTAAGCGACCTCTCGCCGTATTGCGCGTAATCATACGAGAAATAGCCGACGAGCCCGCCTGTAAGGGTAGGCATCCCCGGTACAACAGGCGCCCTGTTTTCATCTATGACCTTTTGGATATATGCGGAAGGATGATCTACACGCTCCGTGACTGTCCTGCCGTCCTTTACCACTTTGAGTATGTGATCCTTGCAGGATATCTCCATGGACGGCTCATATCCGAGAAATGAATACCTGCCCCATTGTCTGCTGTCCTCCACGCTTTCCAGCATGAAAGTATGCGAGCTTATGTTGAGCAGCACTCTGAGCAGCTCAACAGGGGTCCTGATATCCGCGAGCAGCTCCCGTACCACGGGTATCCTCTTATAGTCGCCCTTTGCCGCTATATTTTTTATTTCTTCAAGTGAAGTCTGTACCATTATGATCCCCCTAAAGTACCTGTATAGATTGCGGTATGTATCCGGCAGGAGAAGAAATTACTGTTGCTAAAGGGGATTATATCAAAAACACATATCAATATACAGATTTATTTTAGGAGATCATATCGGATATTCTCCGTCAAAACAAGCGGAGCAGTAATCGCATCTTCCGGTTATTTCCTTTAGTGATAAAGCAGGCAGATATGCCAGACTGTCGGCTCCCGTCTGGTGACAGATCTCATCTACGGAATAATGACATGCGATAAGATTTTCTTCCGAATCTATGTCTGTGCCATAGTAACAGGGATGCAAAAAAGGAGGCGCGGATATCCTTACATGTACCTCCCTCGCTCCGGCATCACGGAGCATCTGCACTATCTGTCCCATGGTAGTACCCCTGACTATGGAATCATCTATAAGCACCACTCTTCTCCCCTCTATCTCCGAGCGGACGGGTGACAGCTTAATCTTCACCTTGTCCACCCTGTTCTCCTGAGAAGGGGCTATGAAGGTCCTGCCTATGTATTTATTCTTGATCAGTCCTATACCGTAAGGTATCCCGGATGCCCTGGCATATCCCAGAGCGGCATCCAGTCCGCTGTCCGGCACGCCTATCACGATATCAGCCTCCGTCGGAGCGGCTTCGTACAGCAGCTCTCCCAGACGCAGTCTCGATCTGTGTACGGATATCCCGTCTATCCTCGAATCCGGACGAGCGAAGTAGATATACTCAAACACGCAGGTCCTCTTCGGCTCTCTCCCGCAGTGCTCTTTCCTTGATATGACCTTATCCCCGTCAAATACCAGTATCTCCCCGGGCTCTATATCCCTTACCCATTCGGCTCCGACAGAGTAGAGCGCGCAGGTCTCGGATGCCACCACATGATCTCCGTCGGGGGTGATGCCATAGCAGAGCGGTCTGAAGCCGTGCGGATCTCTTGCCGCTATCATCTTCATCGGGGATGTGATGACAAGGGAGTATGCGCCTTTGACATCATACATCATCTTTGATACCGCGTCCTCTATACTCTTCTCGTGCAATCTGTGCTGAGTGATAAGATAAGCAATGATCTCAGTATCACTTGTGGTATGAAAGATGGCTCCCGTCTCTTCGAGCTTTTTATGAAGCGATGCCGCATTTGAGAGGTTTCCGTTGTGAGCGAGCGCAAGATTGCCCTTGTGATGATGTACTTCTATCGGCTGGCAGTTGACTCGCAGGGTACCTCCCGTCGTCCCGTATCTTACATGACCTATGGCAATGTTTCCGTAGGGAAGCCTGTCCAGAGTCTCTCTGGAAAAGACTTCGCTCACAAGCCCCAGATCCTTATGGGAATAAAACTCCCTGTCGTGGTTGACCACGATGCCCGCGCTTTCCTGCCCACGGTGCTGCAGGGCATAAAGCCCATAATATACGCTATGCGCCAGTGGCTTTTCTGCCCTGCTCTTTATTCCGAATACACCGCATTCCTCGTGCATTTTTCTCCCCCTCAATCTTCCCGGAATAGTGTAGCCTGTTTCCGGATAAAAGCCCACGCCTGATGAATTATTGTCTATGGTTGCCGTATAATATGTGTTTTCCAGAGCACTTAGCACATCTTACTTAGCGAGCTCATTGTCGCCAATGGGGATTCGCTGGTGGTATCGCCTTAGAATCCCCATGCTATAAGACAACGAGCGAGCTTAGTAAGATGTAGCCGCGGTTGGAAAATACATATATACGGCAACCGACAATCACTTATATTGAGACTGGGCTTTTATTCTACGTCTTGAAGAGCGGCAAAGTTTTCTTCGCCTGTTCTTATCTTCACGACTCTTGTCACATTGTAGACAAAGATCTTGCCGTCTCCTATATGTCCGGTGTAAAGTGCCTTCTTCGAAGCCTCTATTACCGCATCCACGGGTATGCCGCTGACTATGACCTCAACCTTTATCTTAGGCAGCAGTGTGGCATCCAGCTCGACTCCTCTGTAGAACTCTCCGGCTCCCTTCTGTATGCCGCAGCCCATGACCTGAGTCACTGTCATGCCTGTGACACCGAGCTCGTTCAGGGCTTTCTTCAGAGCATCAAACCTTGCAAGCTTTGCAACGATGGATACCTTGTGCATACCTGTGTCGTAAAACGCGCTGCCCTCGGCAGGTATCGTGACTTCCTTTATCACCTTTACGGAAGCATTCTTCTGCGCTTCTGTAGCCTTGTCATATGAGTTCTCGCCAAGGTTCGTATTCTCATTCACATCCATCACAGTCCCTGTCATATCCTGAATGGCAAAGCCCGAATAAGCACTCGGCAGTCCGTGCTCGGTGATGTCGAGACCCTCTATCTCCTCTTCCGCCGAGGCTCTGAGTCCCAGAGTCTTCTTAATGATAAAGAAGGTGATATATATCGTCACAGTCGTCCATATTATCGTACTCATCATTCCTATGAACTGTATGCCGAGAAGCTTTGTTCCGCCGCCGTAAAACAGACCCAGCAGCTTGTTTCCTTCCGCATCCGCAAGTGAATATGTAGGAGTACTGTCTGTAGCAAACAGTCCTACTGCCAGCGTACCCCATATACCGTTTACAAGGTGTACCGCACATGCTCCCACGGGATCATCCACACGCGCCACATAGTCAAAGAACCATACCCCGAATACCACAAGCAATCCGGCTACAGCACCTATTATCATGGCACCCGGTACGTCCACCACGTCACAGGGAGCGGTGATGGCCACCAGACCCGCAAGTGAAGCGTTAAGGCACATGGATACATCAGGCTTTCCGTATTTGATCCATGTGAAGATCATACATACCACTGTCGCTACCGAAGGAGCTATTGTCGTAGTCACAAATATAGAGCCGAGCTGTCCCACAGTAGTAGCTGCGGCACCGTTAAATCCGTACCAGCCGAGCCAGAGTATGAATACTCCGAGTGCGGCTATGGGGATATTGTGTCCCGGAAACGCGTTGACCTTTATTATCTCTCCGTTTTCATCCTTTTCGTATTTACCGATACGCGGACCGAGCATAGCTGCTCCGACAAGGGCGCATATACCGCCTACCATATGTATGCAGTTGGAGCCGGCAAAATCATGAAAGCCCATAGCTGCAAGCCAGCCGCCGCCCCATGTCCAGTGTGCCTCTATCGGATAGATCACGGCAGATATCACTGCGGAATATACGCAGTATGATATGAAGCGTGTGCGCTCTGCCATGGCTCCGGATACTATGGTCGCGGTAGTCGCGCAGAACACAAGGTTAAATACAAAGTTCGACCAGTCGAACTCAGCATAGTTTGTGAATATCTGAAGGGTCGGAAGCCCTATGAATCCCCCGAGAGCATCCTCGCCGAGAAACAGTCCGAATCCCAGGAATATGAACATCACGGTACCTATGCAGAAATCCATAAGGTTCTTCATAAGGATATTTCCGGCATTCTTTGCCCTCGAAAATCCTGTCTCACACATGGCAAATCCGGCCTGCATCCAGAATACAAGCGCGGCGCCTATGAGAAACCATACACCATACACTTCGGAGCTGACATACTCCATGATCTCTGTACTCATAAACATCTCCCCTTTCTGATACCCTGTCCGAAAAAAAAGCCGCTCAAGACTGTATGCCTTGGCGACTCCTTTGTCGATAGGGTATTATCCAATTAACATTCCATAAAAGAAAAAGCGCATGGGACAGACCCAAGCGCCTTTGCTTTCATGTGCATCATTGTACAGCCATATCTCGATTTTTGCAATAAGCATTTTGCACAATGTTTTGTTCTTATCAAAAAATTATTTGTATAAAAAATAATTTACAGACCCCTGGCGTTATAAAGGATCTGACTCACATCCTCCGGTGTAAGCTTTACATAGCTTCTCTCGGCAAGACCACTGGTACGCACAGCCTCCTCAGCCATTTTGTCAAACAGCTCTGACGTTATCCCTATCTCCGAAAATGAAGCTGGCATGCCAAGGCTTTTATTGAAGGAGCTGACACATTCTATCCCCTTTTCCGCTGCCTCCATATCATCACTCTCTCTTACTTCCCATACCTCCCTTGCAAATCTCGCAAATCTCGCTTTGTTAGTATCATCCAGCACATACCTCATCCACACGGGTGTAAGGATGGCAAGACCAACGGCATGAGTGATATCGTAGTACGCGCTTACCACATGCTCTATCGGGTGTACGCTCCACGCGCCGCCCTTGCCTGCAGTCAGCAGATGATTGAGCGCGATCGTGCTTGCCCACATAAGATTGGATCTTGCCTCGTAGTCATCGGGTCTCTCCATGGCAATGGGAGCATACTTTATCACAGTCTTCATCACAGCCTCGCTCATGGTATCTGTAATATAAGCTCCGTCATTAGGCTGGAAATACTGCTCCATCACATGGGAGAGTATGTCTACCGCTCCCGCAGCCGTCTGCGATGCAGGCAGTGTGTAAAGGTATGTGGGATCACATATTGAAATCGCAGGATAAAGGAGCGGTGTATTAAGCTCCAGCTTCTCGTGTGAATCTTCATTGCTTATGACAGCTCCGGGATTCATCTCGGAGCCGGTAGCACATATGGTCAGTACTACTGCTATCGGCAGGGCGTTTTTCACCTTGCTCCTGTCAAGCACAAGCTCCCATGGATCCCCTTCATAGCAGGCTGCAGCCGCGATATGCTTGGACGCATCGATACAGCTTCCGCCTCCGACCGCAAGAACCATATCTATCTTATTATCCTTACATATCTTTGCGCCGCTTCTGACAGATGAAAGCTTGGGATTTGGCTCAATACCGGGGAGCTCAAATATTTCAAATTCACGTAAAAGCTCTGATACAGTGTCATACAGTCCTGTCCTTTTGATGCTTCCTCCGCCATATACCAGCAGTATCCTGCTGCCGTATTTCTTCAGTTCACCGGGAAGACAGACTATGCTTCCCCTGCCGAAACGTATGTCAGTAGGTACATGAAAGCTGAAATCGTTCATATCCTTATCCTTTCGCCCTGTATCTGTCATATCTAAGCTCATGCAGATCTATGTCAGTCGTACCGTTTACTATGAGCTTTGCCATCTGCTCTCCTACAGCCGGAGCTATACCGAAGCCATGACCGTGAAAGGCACAGGCAATGAAGAGTCCGGCTATCTCGTCTACCTTTCCTATAGCCGGTACCCCGTCAAATGATGCATCCATCCACCCCGCCCATGTACGCACTATTTTTGCGTCTGCGAGATCAGGAAAATATCTTATTATCCCTCTGCATATACATGGTGCTGTCCTGGCGTTGGTGACAGGAGTACCGTTGTCCTTGTTAAATCTCTCGAGACCGGATGACCCTCCGAATACGAAAGAGCCGTGCTTTGTCTGATGTCCGTAAAAATCCGCATCGGCCGTTCCCAGCATCTGGTCGAACATGTGAGGCTCCGCTTCCGTTACAAGACACTCAAGCAGTGACTTTGTCATGGGTATATCTATCCCCACGCTTGTAAGTATCTCCCTGGAATCAAGTCCGGCAGCCACAAAGATACTCTCGGCCTCGTAAGTATTATTGGCAGTCACGACCTTCCTTACCCTGTCTTTTACTATCCGGAACTCCCTGACTCTCTCTCCGGTGATGAAATCCACTCCCATACTGCGCGCCGCTTTATAGAAACCAAGAGTGGTGGTAAGCGGATTTGCATGACCGTCTGTAGGACACCAGCTCGCTACCGTGACTTCATCTGACAGATATGGATTGATCCTTCTCACCTCGTCCCCGTCTATCATACGTACATCAAGTCCGGCAGCCCTTGCACTGTCCGCGAGCTTCTTAAGTATCTCAGCATGTCTGTCATTCTTTCCCAGACGCAGATTGCCGTCCTGATGGTACTCGCAGTCTACGCCGAGCTCCTCCGAAAGATGCGGCCACAGATTTTTGATACCATACATCACAAGCGGCAGTTCCCTTACATCCCTGCCCGACTGTCTCACACCTCCGCCGTTACGGGATGAGCCGCCGTTACCGATATGGTCAGAGCCTTCGAGCACTATCACATCTGCCCCGAGCTTCGCAAGATAATATGCTGTGGCACAGCCTACTATCCCTCCGCCTATCACTATGACCTCCGCATTAGTCTTCATGAGCTTCAGCCTCTCTTTCATTTGCAAATGTCCTCATCTCGATCGGTCTCATGGGGACTCTTGATGTCGCCGGCTCAAGCTCGGACGGTGATATCTTAAGTTCTCTTGCCACTATACTCTTTACAAGTCTGCTGCATGTCTGACCCTGGCACAGTCCCATCCCTGTCCTCAGATACCGTCTTATCTCGGTCAGAGTCCACATGCCGTCATGTACAGCCTTCCTTATCTCACCTTTGGTGATCTCCTCACACCGGCAGATAATGATATCGTCGTCCTCACCTTCCTCAAATAAGCCTATATCCCTGCTCCTGTCATTCACAGCCTTCATATCTCCACCTCAAGCCTTTCTATACCGTCCTGAAGAAACGGGTCTTCATCGCGTATTCTTTGGGCACTCTTATGGTAAGCAGATTTGTCTTATCATATGCCGCAAGACTCTTCACCGATACGACCTCGGCCTCACATACTCTTCTGCCGTCCCGTCCCAGTCCATCACCCTTAGTACCCTCCTTCGGAAGAGGCAGGAACTCATACGGCAGTGTCACTGTAGCGCTCCCGTCTCCACAGTCCTCATCGACCAGAAATATTGCCTGTCCGGAACAGCTCGCCACGCACATGCCACAGTTTACGCATTCGCTCCCGGACACAGCTATAGGTAAAGAGGTGATATCATTTCCTATGGATATACATCCCTTTCTGCAGGCATCCTGACAGGGGTTGCATGGTATGTTCTGTGTGCATTCGATCACGGGATGTATGCCCTTCATATGTGATACTCCGGGATACCTCTCTATCTCATCGTCTGCCACATATCCTTTTGAAAGAAGATTCTCAGACACCTTTATACCCTCGTCCGTCTTTTTTATCTCTTTACCCCTGTTCTCCGGGGCGAACATCCCCCGTCTTAATCCCATCAGCGCATCACTCTGTCTCTTCAGCTCATTTTCACATTCGACATCACTCATGCATCCAAGATAGCCTGCTGCCGCGATCCCTGACATCCTTCCCTCGATCATCGCGCTTGATGCCTCCTCTATCCCGCTCACATCACCTGAAGCAAAGAGCCCCTCTATGGATGTCCTTCCGTACTCATCGCACACAGGTACCTGTCCGCCTTTCCTCGGATCATCTGTCATCTCGCATCCCGACATCTTTAAGAGCTGAGACATGGGGGACAGCCCGACAGCTACACATATTGTATCCACGTCAAAGTGCTTCTCCGTACCCGCAATAAAATTAAAGCTCTCATCGATCTCCGCTATAGTGACCCCGGTCACACGGTCTGCTCCCTCCGCGCACTTTATCGTATGCGAAAGAAAAAACGGTACTCCCGTGCGCGCTATCTTTGCTGCATGGACACCATATCCCCCTACTCTTCCGGCTGCGTCCAC
>CAJOME010000049.1 GCA_905235585.1 uncultured Lachnospiraceae bacterium
TGGAGCACGAAGTGGAGCACATGCTCCACGAAAGTGCGGAATGGGGAAGGATTGTGGGAGTGCGAAGCACGAAACAATCCGTGATATCATAGCGAGGGGGTTTTGACCTCGACAGCATCATATCTAGAGTCCATAAGTCTGTTTGCATATACCGTTTGAGGGGGCAGATCAGTGTCAGAGTACACAAGCGATCAGTTAATAGAGATCGAAGAGGGAAAGAAAGCCCATATCGATACGTCCATATATGAAAATCCTGATTTCCTGGCCATTCAGATGCGGCAGATCAGATTCGCTCTGACCGCCGGACTGGATGTTGCTCCGTATGTATCCAACAGATTCGACTGGATGCAGATGGAGGAGATATTTACCGGTCTTGAGCAAAAGGTCGATGTCTCGCTTTTTGCAAAACCTGAGATACCATATGAAAAGATGCACCAGATCCGAAAGGGACTTGTAAGGGGCATCGACATTTCGCAGGATGTAAAGTACAGTGCGGGTGTGTTAAAACAGCTGCGCAAATCCCGGGAAGAAAACCTTGATATTCATAAATATGTAGAGCAGAGATACGATCCCGAGCAGCTTTACCAGATAAGGCTGGCACTCAAGAGCGGATGTGAGCTTGACCCCTATATCGTGACAGATTTCAGGGGTGCGGCCATTGCAGAGATACGGATAGGTCTTGAAGAAGATATAGATGTCATGGTATATGCCAATATCCAGTTCGGATGGAGACAGATGCGCGAGATCCGGTACGGACTGGAGAGACGTCTCGATATATCCCTGTATGCAAATCATTACTATGACTGGGAGCAGATGCGTGAGATCCGTCTCGGTCTTGAAGCAGGTCTGGATGTTACACCTTATGCCACACTCATGTTTACCTCCAACGAGATGCGAAAAAGGCGCATTCTTTTGGAGGAAGGAGCAAGAGAGGTCTCCTTCACGGAGGATGACTATGAGATCAGTATCATGAGCGGAGGTCTTGAGGCTTATATTACGGTCAAGATAGAGTCCGGTAAGATAAACAGGGAATCTCTCATGAGCACTCTTGCGGAGCATGAGATATCTTACGGCATCATAGAAGATAACATACAGGCAATATGTGACGGAAAGTATACAAAGAAGCCGATCCTTGTGGCGAGAGGAAATATGCCTAAAAAGGGCGATGACGGCTATTATGAGTATTTCTTTGAGGTCAACAGGGATAAACGGCCGAAGGTCCTTGAGGACGGTTCTGTGGATTATCACACGATAAACTGGGGGACGGTCGTTAAAGAAGGCGATGTACTTGCGGTATACCATGATGCGACAGACGGTGAAGACGGGCACTCTGTTTCCGGAGAGGAGATAAAGGGCAAAAAGGGGATCGAACAGGAGCTGCTCAAGGGTGAGGGGTTTTCTCTTTCGGAGGATAAGCATACCTATACGGCAGCCACAGACGGAATGGCTTCTCTTGACGGTGGCAAGCTTGTGGTCACAAAGCATCTTGAAGTGGACGAGGTCTCTCTTGTTACCGGAAATGTTAATTTTGACGGCAGCGTACATGTGAAGGGCAATGTCGAAAACGGTGCGGTGATAAAGGCTACAGGGGATATCATAGTAGACGGAAATGTAGGCGGCGCGGAGATAGAGTCATCGTCGGGCAAGGTAATGCTCAATAAAGGCATGAATGCCGGAAGACGCGGGAAGGTCAAGGCGGATAAAGGTGTAGTGAGCAAGTTTCTTGAGGGTGTCATCGTCATAAGCAATGAGGACATAGACGTCGCCAACAGCATGAACAGCCTTTTGAGAGCCAAGGGAAAGATACTCTCAAGCAGGTCGATAATAGGAGGCAAGGCTTTTGCCTCCAAGGGATACAGGGTACATGATCTCGGCAATGAAGCGGGAACGATCACACAGGTTCAGATAGGTATAGATCAGGAGATCATAGATAGGGTAAACGCTCTTAAGGATAGGATGAAGGAGAACAAAAAGCAGCTGATGCTTTTGGACAATTCCGCGAAGGAGCTTAAGATCAAGTATCCGCCTGAGATCAGGAATGAGCTGCCGCTATATAAGAAGATAGATAGTGCCATCTTTACTATAAACCAGCAGAATGAAGAGCTTACAAAGGAACGTGAGATGCTGAACAGGGAGATACTGTACAGCAGAGAATGTACCATAAAGATAGACGGCACTGCATTTGAGGGAGTGACCTGCATACTGCATAAGAGTAAATGGGAAGCGGCGGGAGAGAAAAGAGTAGAGATAAAGGGCACCAGCGGAGGGCAAGTTAACATAACTAACACCTGACATATTCGGGCTTAGGAAGGTAAAGTAGATGAGAGATACGGTTTTAATAGTGGATGATCAGAGTATCAACAGGGCGATGCTCACGGAGATCTTAAAGAATGATTACAAGATAATCGAGGCTGCGGATGGTCGGGAGGCACTGGATATGCTTTCCGAGCATGCCGACGAGATTGCGGTGATGCTGCTTGATATAGTGATGCCCAGAATGAGCGGAGTTGAGGTGCTGGCTGAGCTTGACAGTAAGAAGATGACGGATATTTTCCCGATCATGGTCTGCTCGGGAGAGGAATCGCTGGATGTCATCGAAAAGTGCTTCGGCCATGGTATGGCAGACTTTATTAGGAAGCCGTATGAGAGTGAGATGGTGCTGCAGAGGGTAAAGAAGTTTGACTCGCTCTATAGGGCGAGGATCGAGAGCAATGCCAAGCTCAGGCAGTTTGCCAATGTACTGCAGAATCAGAAAAAGCTGTTGGAAAAGCAGGCAGAAAAGCTGAAGACAGAGAATAAAAGTATCATAGATGCGCTCGGTACCATAGTAGAGTACCGCAACACCGAGAATCACAATCACATTCGCAGGGTCAAGGCATTTACGAACGTACTTGCCATACATGTTATGAATGAGTTTCCCGAGTACCATCTGGATGAGAAAAAGATAGAAATAATCACTTCTGCATCGGCACTGCATGATATCGGCAAGATCATGATCCCCGACGAGATCCTTTTCAAGCCGGGTAAATACACCCCCGAGGAATTTGATTACATGAAGAGCCATACCATCAGGGGGTACGATATCATTGTCGAGATCTCGGATCTCTGGGACAAGGAGCTGATGGAGTACTGTAAGCAGATAGCGCGCTCGCATCATGAGAAATACGATGGCAGAGGATATCCCGAAAACTTAAAAGGGGATGACATTCCTATAGCTGCACAGATCGTTTCTGTCACAGACTGCTTCGAGGCTCTGATAAGCGAGAGCCTGTACAAGAAGGCGTATACGTTTGATGTGGCGTTCCAGATGATACTGAACGGCGACTGCGGTGCGTTCAATCCGAGGCTGATAGAGGCATTCCGTAATTCGAGAGATGAATTCCATAAGATAGCCGAGGAGAGCTCTGAAGACAGTGCGACTGATGCGATAGAAGAGACGAACGTGGATCTTTAGTAAGTGTCCCATGCGAGGGTTTCTCCGCATCAGAGAGTGATCCGGGGTTTGCAGGTTGGTCTTGCAATCATATGCTATAAATGATAGATTAAAGGTGCATCGTTTCTGATGCGCCTTGTTTTCATTCCGGGTATCCCGGGGCTTCAGATATTATAGGTTTTTGCGATAGTGCCTGATGGCTCTACGGCTTGCATATAGTTTGTTGCACGCAGTTATCTCGCTTCTATGTCAGTAACAAAGTGCCTTTTAGGTTTTTGTATAAGTAACGGGTCACAGCAAAGCAGCATCCATGCTGCTTGCGGTTCAAAAGTACTTCCATGTACTTTTGCCCCTGTCAGTTGCACATAAAAATGGAACATTTTTATGTGCCGCACTTATGAACTGACATAACGAAGCTCGATAGTACTTCGCAAAAACCATATGCAAGACCGTAGAGCCCATAAACAAATACCGTAAAAGCCTAAAGGATACGAAAGGTGAGGTGGTTGTATGTGATATTATATGTGATCTGAAAATATGTATTGACAGTATGATGAAATTAGGATAGTATATGAAAATACGAACAGTTGTTCGAGAAACGGAGTATATATTTATGGATAATTCAGAAAAGGTAAAGGCACTTGACGTAGCTATTTCACAGATAGAGAAGCAGTTCGGTAAGGGCTCGGTCATGAAGCTCGGAGAGAGCGTGGCAGATATGGGCGTGGCATCGATACCCACCGGCTCACTGTCACTTGATATAGCGCTTGGCATAGGCGGTATACCGAAGGGAAGGATAGTTGAGATATACGGATCCGAGTCATCTGGCAAGACCACGCTGACTCTGCATATGATCGCAGAGACCCAGAGGATGGGCGGTATCGCAGGCTTTATAGATGCCGAGCACGCACTAGATCCGGAGTACGCGAAAAGTATAGGAGTGGATATAGACAATCTCTACATTTCGCAGCCTGATTCCGGCGAGCAGGCATTGGAAATATGCGAGACCATGGTCAGGTCGGGAGCCATGGATATAGTCGTGGTTGACTCTGTGGCAGCCCTTGTTCCCAAGGATGAGATAGAGGGCAACATGGGAGACTCTCATATGGGACTGCAGGCCAGACTGATGTCTCAGGCATTGAGGAAGCTTACAGGTATAATAAACAAGACAAACTGTACGGTAGTGTTTATTAACCAGCTGAGAGAGAAGATCGGAGTAATGTTCGGAAACCCCGAGACCACGACCGGAGGAAATGCTCTGAAGTTTTATGCGTCGGTAAGACTGGATGTCAGACGTATTGACAAGATACAGCAGTCCGGACAGATCATAGGAAACAGGACAAGGGTCAAGGTTGTTAAGAATAAAGTGGCTCCGCCCTTCAAGACAGCTGAGTTTGATATCATGTTCGGTCAGGGTATATCCACTACCGGAGATATACTGGATCTCGCGGCCAATCTCGATATCATCAACAAGAGCGGGGCATGGTATGCCTACAAAGGAGAGAAGATCGGACAGGGCAGAGAAAACGCGAAGCTTTATCTTGAGCAGAATCCCGATATCTGCGCGGAGGTGGACAGGCAGGTGCGTGTGCAGTACGGTCTGATAGAGGATGATATTCCGGCTGATGATAAAGCAGCAAAGAAGTCGTCCAAGGCAAAGAGCGACAGCGCCGAAGAGGGTGGAGTGGAGTGATAAAAGCTTTTACCCTTACAGGGTTTACGAGGATAAATGAAGCCTGAGATATATAAGATAGAAGAATATAAAAACAACAGAAAGCTGGTGTACCTTGATGAAGGCACACCGGCGTTCTGCTTATATACAAAGGAAATAAAAAAATTTGATCTAAAAGAAGGTGACATCATAACCGACAGCACATATGAGGAGATCATTTCACTGCTGTCAAAGAGAGCAAGAGAAAGATGTCTGTATCTGCTTGAAAGCATGGCACGTACCGAAAGACAGGTCAGGGATAAGCTGGCAGAGGGCTTCTATCCCCGGGAGTCAATAGATGATGCGATAGTGTATTGTAAGAAAAAGCGTTACATAGACGATACCGATTATGCTGAAAGATATATTGCTTCTAAGTCAGACAGGCTCTCAAAACGAGCCATAGAGCAAAAGCTGTATGCCAGAGGCATAGATAAGGAGACAGTCAGAGAGGCTTTTGATAATGCGGAAATCGACGAAACAAAAACCATAAGGGATCTGATCTGCAGGAAATACGGCGATGTTTCGGACATTGGGTACGAAGAGCGTCGGAAGATCATAAATAAACTTATCATGAAGGGCTTCACTTACGATACGATAAAGAGAGCAATAGATAGGTAAATATTCTCAGTTTACTCATATCCTGATACAGTTATAGTAAGCGAAATTTAGGATTTCGCTTACTATAACGCTCCGCGAGGATGCGCACGGATTTCGTAAGGAAATATGCGGCTTTCAGCCGCCAAAATCAGGCGCAGTAAACGACAAAACGAAAAAAGTTTTGTCGTTTACTATACATATTGAGGGAAAGACTATAGTATAAGTGCTGCGTACCTGTATCTCATTATATAATGAGTGTACATCAGGGGAGACGTCGGAGGAGCTTATTTCGAGACTAAAAAAGAACAGTACGATAAACTGAGGAACTTCTGTGGCTGCTTGACATAATATTCAATTCATTTTATTATAATACGTTGTGTCATGCTGGGTATCAGTATGCCACATTCCAAAACTTAATTAGGAGGTACTCCTGTACAATGTCAACGTTATTATTGTTACTCATCTGTGCAGTGGTACTGGTAGCAGCTATCGTCATTACAGCATTTGTTGCTTCTAATCATACGAGGAATGTCTTCAATGACAAGATCGGAAGAGCTGATGAGAAAGCCAGACAGATCATAGACGATGCACTCAAGGAAGCTGAGGAAAAGAAGCGCGAGGCTTTGCTCGAGGCCAAGGAAGAGTCCATCAGGAAGCAGAACGAGGTCGAGAAAGAGGTCAAAGACAGAAGGGCAGAGGTTTCAAGGCTTGAAAGAAGAGTGCAGCAGAAGGAAGAGTCTGTTGACAAGAAAGCAGATGCGGTCGATAAGCGCGAAGCCAGTGTTTCAGCCAGAGAGGCAGAGCTATCCAAGGAAAAAGAACAGATAGCGAGACTCAATGAGGAGCGCGTACAGGAACTCGAGAAGATCTCGGGACTTACCTCTGAACAGGCAAAGGAATATCTTTTAAAAATTGTTGAAGATGATGTAAAGCACGAGTCCGCAGTGATGATAAAGGAGTATGAGTCACGTGCGAAAGAGGAAGCGGACAAAAAAGCCAAGGAGTATGTCGTAAATGCCATACAGCGTTGCGCGGCCGATCAGGTCGCGGAGACGACTATCTCAGTGGTGCAGCTGCCCAATGATGAGATGAAAGGGCGGATCATCGGACGTGAGGGTAGAAATATCCGCACGATCGAGACACTTACCGGTGTAGATCTTATAATAGATGATACCCCGGAGGCCGTTATTCTTTCCGGCTTCGATCCGATAAGGAGAGAGGTGGCGCGTATAGCGCTGGAGCGTCTGATAGTAGACGGACGTATCCATCCCGCGCGTATAGAGGAAATGGTCGAAAAAGCTCAGAAAGAGATCGAGACACAGATCCGTGAGGAGGGCGAGGCCGCTACTCTTGAGGTAGGTGTACACGGACTTCATCCTGAGCTCGTAAGACTTCTCGGGAAGATGAAATTCAGGACAAGCTATGGTCAGAATGCGCTGAAGCATTCCATAGAGGTCGCTCAGCTTACCGGTCTTCTGGCTTCGGAGATCGGCGGTATAGATGTGAGGATGGCAAAGCGTGCCGGACTCCTGCATGATATCGGTAAGGCATTGGATCATGAGATGGAGGGAAGCCATGTACAGCTGGGATCGGAGATCTGCAGGAAGTACAAGGAGTCGCCCGAGGTATTGAATGCCGTGGAGTCTCACCACGGAGACACAGAAGCTACATCACTTATATCCTGTCT
This sequence comes from uncultured Lachnospiraceae bacterium, assembly GCA_905235585.1. GTDB lineage: Bacteria > Bacillota > Clostridia > Lachnospirales > Lachnospiraceae > NK4A144. The sequence continues at coordinate 7,429 of CAJOME010000049.1, forward strand.
GGTACAGGCTGCGGATACGATTTCCGCCGCAAGACCGGGTGCTAGAAGAGAAACACTCGAAAACTATACCAACAGGCTTACACAATTGGAAGATATTGCCGATTCCTTCAAGGGAGTCGAAAAGTCCTTTGCCATTCAGGCAGGCAGGGAAGTCCGGGTAATCGTAGTTCCGGAGCAGGTTTCTGATTCTGATATGGTACTTATGGCCAGGGATATCAGTAAGCGCATTGAGAATGAAATGCAGTATCCCGGTACGGTAAAGATAAGTATGATAAGGGAATCAAGGGTTACCGATTACGCGAAGTAGTCACAAGCATGGCCTGATGATCGATAGATCACCGGGCCATTTTTTTCAAAAGGATGATGTTTATGAAGAACAAAGTCGGAGATATTGCGATAATCGCTGCAATAATTGTGATAGTCGGCGTGCTTGTTTTTATGAAGAGAGAGTCCATCATGGAGGCTCTTCATATCACACCGGATAACAAAGCAGAGGCAACCGTGGATGTCACTGAAGAGGAGACGACAGAGGTATCGGAGGAAAATGATGAAGCGGTTGCAGAGGCTGATGAGCCAAAAGCAGAAGCACCCCAGGTGGAGAATGCATTGTCGGTTCAGAACAGCATAAAGGTGACCGATCCTCTCCTTGCCGCCAATAATGTGAAAGCAAGTGATGCTCCGGCGACTGTGCCCGAGGCCGGACTCATTGAAAATAATATAATAGGTTCATCCTGGACCTCGTTAAAGGAAAACTACAGCTACACCGATTTTGAGGCTGAGGAGGACGATATAGCCCAGCTCAGGTTTTTAAATGACGGCTCCATCAAGTATTATCAGTCTCCCGGATCGGGTGAGATCTTCGGGGTGGCAGATGATGAGATAGTGGCTTATCTTAAACGCTGGGAGGGAACTCCCTTGAACGAAGCTCTCGGTAAGGCCGGTATCTTTGATATCACTCCCTATATATATCAGGCCACGGATCATTTGAATTTCTATGAGTGGAAGATAGCAAACTGCTACGTGGGACTTTTGGTCGAGGACACGGGAGAGGGAGTGGAAAACAATGCTCCGCTTTATGCCGAGACTTATGTTCTGCAGCGCAGAATAAATACATTTTTTAAGTGAGAACCGGTATAAGAAGAATGTTGAAACAAATTGACATATAAGTTATAATTGATATGCTTGTTTTAGCAATATTTATGTAGAGGGGAGAAATCCATGGATACCAATATACTTCTTGAGAACGGCACCAATGAGCTGGAAATACTTGAGTTTATGCTGGATGATAATTGCTATGGTATCAACGTAGCAAAGATAAGCGAGATCATCCCGTATCAGCCGGTCACTCCTGTACCGAATGCTCATCCCAGTATCGAAGGCATATTCATGCCGAGAGATACCATGATCACAGCCATAAACTTAAAGAACTGCCTGCAGAGGGGATCGCAGGATGACAAGGGGCTGTTCATCATTACAAACTTCAATAAACTTGATATTGCGTTTCATGTAGATTCTGTAGCAGGTATCCACAGGGTTTCATGGAGAGATATAATAAAGCCGAACGCAACGGTTAATAATGCGGATGTGGGTGTATCCACAGGTATCGTCAAGTATGATGATAAGCTGGTCATCATCCTTGACTTCGAGAAGATAGTATCCGATATCGCGCCTGAGACCGGTCTCAAGATCGAGGAGATCAAGGAGCTCGGAGAGAGGGAAAGGAGTGATATTCCTATCCTTATGGCAGAGGACTCCGCGCTTCTTAATAAGCTCATTTCCGATTCGCTTAAGGAAGCCGGATACGTGAACCTTATCGACTGTGTGAACGGACAGGAGGCATGGGACTTCATTGAGAAGGCCGCACAGGAGGGTGATGTACAGGATAAGGTAAGATGTGTCATTACGGATATAGAGATGCCTATAATGGACGGACACAGGCTTACCAAGCTTATAAAGAGCCATGACGCTACAAAGGATATCCCTGTCGTCATATTCTCATCGCTTGTAAATGAGGAAATGAGGAGAAAGGGTGAGCAGCTCGGAGCCAATGCGCAGCTCTCAAAGCCGGAGATCGGAAATCTTGTCCGCGTTATAGATGATCTTATCAAGGGATAAGGATATCAGGAAAGCATATAGAGAGTAAAAGAGCCGCAGCCAAAGGCTGCGGCTCTTTCGGTTAACAGGTAGAAATATTAAAGCTGGAATTCGCCTTCGAAATCATCATTTACTACATAGTATACGATTGAATTCTCGGGCTGTACATAAAGAGCGAGCTTTTTGATGTCAGCGGGCTTATTACCCTTTGCCTTATAATCGGCCTTTGCTGCTGAAACCAGATCAGACTCTTTGCTGTCTTTTCCGTTAAACTGAATGGTAAGCTCAGATTTCATGATATAACCTCCTAAATAAAAACCTGTGGGAACACTCTATTTCTGTCATATTAAACCAAACAGACAGTATTTTCAATAGAAAAATATGGATCGAAACAGAGAAATTAACAAAATACATCATGGTGGAGATATATATGGTCATGAGATACTGTACGATCTTTCCGTGAATATGAATCCGGCAGGGCCGCCGGATATCCTGGAAGAGGCACTAAAAAAAGCAGGGCGCAGGATAGGTCAGTATCCCGAATATGAGAATGCTGCCCTGAGAAAAATGATCGGCAGATGCTTCGGACTTGAATCAGAGAGCATTGTCTGCGGAAACGGGGCATCTGAATTGATATCGGTCCTTGGCAGGCTGTTTTCCGGTAAAAGGCTTCTATTGTCCGTGCCGTCATTTGTCGGATATGAAAGAGCTTTTTCAGAATCTGAAATCACCTTTTTCGAGACAGATGAAGCGGAGGGATATACCATAGATGATCGCATGGCAGAGATGCTTGATAAGGTGCGTCCTGATGTGGTGCTTATTACAAATCCGAACAATCCGACGGGCAGACTGACCGGAAAAGAAACACTTATACGACTGCTGGAAAAGGCGAAAAGACAGAACATTTTTGTGATCGTGGATGAAAGCTTTATAGAACTCTGCACGAATGGCGACCGGCACAGTCTGATTGACATAATGTACTATTATGACAACCTCATCATCATTAGATCGGTCACAAAATCCTTTGCTGCAGCGGGGATAAGGCTCGGATATCTGATGAGTAAAAACAGCAGCATTATCGCGCAGATAAAGATCATGCTGCCGGAGTGGAATATTTCCGTATTTGCGGAGGAGGTGGGTAAAGCGATATTTACATGGGAAGGGCGCGAGGCTTATCTGAGGAGGTCAAGGGCATATATCAGTGAGCAGAGGCGGATATTGGAAAATGCGTTCAAGGAAAAAGGGATAGAGTATATTCCGAGTGACTGTAATTTTGTGGCTTTCAGACATGATACTGATCTGTATGCAAGGATGCTTAATAAGAGGATACTGATAAGAGACTGCTCCGACTACAGGAGCATGGAAACAGGGTGGTACAGAGCTGCTGTGACCTCTGATGCCCCCAGTATTGTTTTTTTACACTCGCTTTGATAAAATTCTGACTATGAAACCTGTACTAACGATAGATCCAGAAAATCTGTTCCGGGGTGACAATAAAGTGTTTAAGGCGCTGTCCGGTGAAAACATCGACATGGTATTTGACGCTTTCTCGGAGTGTATAGAGAACAGATATATATTTGTAGTCTATGTACCTGATGGGATTTCCAGATGGTCCAGAGAGGCAGTGGAATATTTTGGATTGCCGGGAATGTATCTAAAGGATGCCGGTCATCTGTGGGCAAATTATATAGCCGAGGATGAGCGTGAAATATATCTTGAGCAGATAGATGCGCTTGAACGTGGAGAGGCCACTTCACTCGAGTATATAATGAGAATACGGAATGCGGAGGGAGTCTATCAGACTACCGGATGCAAGGCAAAGCTTATAACTGACGATAACGGAAAGCCGCTATTCTTCGTTGGATCGATCAGGAATTACGAAAGACCGGATACGATCGATCCTGTGACAGGTCTTTATTCCAGAACCAATCTGATATACACCATAAAAAGATACCTTATGGACAGAGTACCTTTTGCGGTTGCCGAGGTGGGAATAAGAAATTATTTCGACTTCAACAGCATGTACGGCTTTGATGAGGGAAATAAGGTATTAAAGCGGGTTGCAGAGTGGCTGCAGGGCAGGAAGGCAAAGGGGACGTTTTTCAGAGGAGACGGAACCAAGTTTCTCTATGTGGTGCAGGAGGATGCGCATACAGTAGGAGAGATTCATGCGATCTTTGACGGATTAAAGGAGTTTCTTAAAAACGACATCTCTGTGGACGGGCTTCACGCAGAGCTTGACCTTTGCGGCGGAGCAATGCATGTTACGGATATGAGCCTTGATGCTTCATCCGTATACAACAGTGTGCAGTATGCATTGGCTCAGGCTAAGGCTGAAAACAGGATGGAGCTGCTGGTTTATAATGAAGAGATGCAGGCTAAAAGCCGGGCACATCTCTCTTCGTTAAATAAGATACGCAATAGCATCACTAACGGCTGCTCAGGGTTTTATCTCGTATATCAGCCCATCGTTGCCGCGGATGATGAGAGACTTGTCGGCATGGAGGCTCTCATCCGCTACAGAGATGAAAACGGCAAGGTAGTCTCGCCAAACAGCTTCATACCATGGCTTGAAAAGGACGCGGCTTTTTACGAGCTTGGCTGCTTTATCATCCGTACGGCAATGAATGACGCAAAAAGAGTCATTGAGTTTGATCCGGATTTCATTGTTAATGTGAATCTGGCCTATCCTCAGCTGCAGAGAGTGGACTTCAAGACCGACCTTAAAAAGATGATCGATGACGAGGGATTTAATACCAAAAACCTGAAGCTTGAGCTTACGGAGAGATGCAAGCTTATGGATGTGGATTCTCTTCGGAATGATATGATCTATTTTAAGAGCAGCGGCATGCAGACGGCCCTGGATGATTTCGGTACGGGCTATTCGGCGCTGCGGCTTCTTATCAGTCTTCCGGTCGACCAGATAAAGATAGATAAGTCGTTTATTGATGATATAGAGGAGGACTTCCCGAGACAGTGCCTGCTTGAGGCGATCACAAACTGTGCGTCAAAGCTTAATATCAACTGCTGCGTGGAAGGTATCGAGACCGAGCGGATGAAGGATTACCTGAAAAAGAATTTTAAGATAACGAGCTTTCAGGGATACTATTATTCGAAGCCTATAGAGATAGATGATTTTATTAAATGGATGAAGGAATACAATAATATACAATGAGTTCTGATGAAGACTACCTTGATCAATTATTAAGGTCGGTAGAAGAAAAAGAGGCAAGCATTAACATGGAGTCACCTGTCGTACCGGATACGATGGCGGCTCCTGATGTCATGCCCGAACCCATGGAGCTCAATATAGAGGATATTAATCCGGTGGAGCTTCCGGCGGAGCCGGAATCTCAGGAACTTCCGCAAGCGGAGCTTCCGGCGGAGCCGGAATCTCAGGAACTTCCGCAGGATCCGCAGGATGAGCCGATAGAGCCGGATATTCCGGAAGAGGACTTTAGTGCTGCCGAATTGGCACAGATGATAGGGAATCCGGATACTGAGCCAGCGGAGCTTCCGGCAGAGCCTGAACCGTCCGGGGATGAAAAAACAGAAGAGCTTTCACCCGAGGATATTGCGGCCATGTTTGAGGCTGCCGATGTCCAGCTTGCGGAGGAACAGACTCCTATTGATATCAGCAAGCCGGTACCGGAAGTGTCCATGGATCTTATAGATGACCCGAATCATATAATGACACCGGAAGAAATCGCGGCGTTGGTAGGAGGAGCAGATGGGGCAGCGGAGCTTCCGGCAGAGCCGGAATCTCAAGAAGTTCCGCCTGCAGCGGAACCTCAACAGGATGAGTCCTCAGATAACGCAGGAAGTGGTGCACCCACAACGGAGGAGGCACCTGCAGAAGAGGCAGCGGCAGGGGCACCAACGGATGATCCGAATCATATAATGACACCGGAAGAAATCGCGGCGCTGGTAGGAGGAGCAGCTGAGTCGGAATCTCAGGAAGCTCCGCAAGCGGAACCTCAACAGGATGAGTCCTCGG
>CAJOME010000050.1 GCA_905235585.1 uncultured Lachnospiraceae bacterium
AAGCTCCCGGAGCATATAGGATGCAGTCCGTTTGACATACAGATCATGACTCCGATGAGAAAGGGAATGCTCGGTGTCGAAAACCTGAACCTGCGGCTTCAGGAAGCCATGAACCCTCCGGGCAGGATGAAAAGAGAGACAGGGACGCCAAACGGTATATTGCGTACCGGAGATAAGGTAATGCAGATAAAGAATGATTATGACCTGGAATGGATCGTATCAAACGGCAGAGGAATGGTCGTTGAGACCGGTACGGGGGTATTTAACGGTGATATCGGCAGGATACTTTCTGTATCCTCAGACAAGGTTTATGTCCGGTTTGATGACGGAAGGGAAGCAGAATACAAAGGGGAGACACTGTCGGAGCTGGAGCTTGCTTATGCGATAACGATACATAAATCCCAGGGGAGCGAATACACGGCCGTACTGCTCCCTCTGCTGCAGGGTCCCAGAATGCTCATGAACAGAAATCTGCTCTATACCGCGGTCACAAGAGCAAAACAGATGGTGTGCATACTCGGCAGCAGGCATACCGTAGAGGAAATGATATCTAATGAGAGAGAGGAAAACCGACATACGGGTCTTGAAAGGAGAATCAGGGAAATGGCTGGAGCCGGTACTTGATCTGGTATATCCCAGAAGGTGCCCTTTTTGTGATGATATTCTGCCGTTTGGCACAAAGGGTGTGTGCAGCCGTTGCAGAAGCAGGGTACATTATATAGACGGAAATTACTGCATGAAATGTGGGAAACAGCTCAGTGATGACACGGAGGAGTACTGTAAGGATTGTAAAAAAACCGGGCATGCCTATGACAGAGGCAGATCGCTCTATGTATACGACGATCTTATCAGGGAGTCGATAGCCAGATTCAAATACGGGGGCAGACAGGAATATGCCGATCTTTACGGCGATGAGACAGTAAACCGGCTCGGGAGCTTCATATCAGGCTGTCATCCCGATCTGATGATCCCGGTTCCGGTATCAAAAAAGAAGCTTATAAAACGGGGGTATAATCAGGCGAAGCTTATAGCGGATCGCATCTCAAGGCTTACGGGGATCCCCGTGAGTGATACCGTGATAATGAGAACAACAGACACGATGCCAATGAAAGAACTGTCCAGGACAGGACGTAGGAAAAACCTTAAAGGGGCTTTCAAAATAGGTGTTGTTGATGTAAAATGTAGAAACGTCCTTATAGTTGACGACATATATACTACGGGAAGTACGATTGATGCCATGGCAGCCTTGTTAAAAGACCATGGAGCGGAGAGGGTTTATTTTGTTACGTTGTCATCAGGGATCATTATTTGAACGGAAAGAGGAGGAAAAGACATGAATGTTAAGAATTGTCGCAGATGCGGGAGAATCTTTAATTATATAGGGGGACAGCCCATATGTCCCGCATGCCGTGAGGAGATCGAGAAGAAATTTGATACCGTAAAGAATTATATAAGGGATAATCCGAAGATAGGCATACCGGACGTATGCAAGGCCTGTGAGGTAGATTCCAACCAGATACAGCAGTGGATACGCGAGGAGAGGCTGCAGCTTTCCGCAGAGTCTCCCATAGGAGTGCCCTGTGAGAATTGCGGGACGCTTATCCACGGCGGTAAATACTGCGAAAAATGTAAGAATGAGCTGGCAAATGGTCTCAATTCCGCTATAGCAAAGCCCCAGGCAGCAGCGCCGGAGCCTCAGAAGAAGACTCAGGGTAATCCGGCCATGAGATTCCTTAAATAAAAATGGGTCGTGTAGACGGAGACAAAGTCAAACTTATGACAAGGATGGCCTCCTTTGAAGAAAACGAAGGTAAGGAGGTTATCCGTATATGCAATTTTTTTCGCAGCGACTATGTCACGCTTAACGTGGTAAAGGCTATAGTTTCCGCGACGATCTCGTTTGCCCTCATCCTCGGACTGTATATTTATTACAATATAGACAAACTCATGCAGGATATATATACCATGGATCTGCTCGAGACAGGGAGAAGGCTTGTTACCTCATATGTGATCTTTGCCGGGGTATTCGGTATTATCGCATATGTAGTGTACTCGTTCAGATACGATTGGGCAAAGAAGCATCTGAGCGATTACAACTATGCTTTGAGAGAGCTGTCCAATATGCAGGAAATAGAAGACCATGAATAATATTTATGATGTAAGAGACAGAATAGAAGAGTTTGTAAGCCGCTATGAGGCATTGATCATGGGTGCATTGCGGTTTTTTCTGGCGCTCGTTTCGCTTTCGGTGGTGAACGGTAAGCTGGGATATATGGAAAGACTGGATTCGACAGGGATAGTCCTTGCGGTTTCTCTGCTCTGTGCACTGCTTCCTGCAGGTGTCATCATATTCTTTTCGACGACGTTTATCATACTTCACTGTTACGCTCTGTCGCTTGAGGCGGCACTGATAGTCGCAGTTGTATTTCTGCTGATGTTCCTGCTGTATTTCAGGTTTACTCCGAAGGATACACTGGCGGTGCTGCTTACCCCGCTTTCCTTTGTTTTCAGGCTGCCTTATGTGATGCCGGTAATATACGGTCTGAAGGGCTCACCGCTGTCAGCTCTTTCGGTAGGATTCGGAGTCGTGGCATATTTTACGATCGATTATATATCGGACTCTGCGGATATGATACGAGGGATGTCGGAGGCCACTACGGTCGAGCGGTTCAGGACGATATTGGACGGCGTGCTGAAGAATAGCACCATGGTTGCGTATGTGATAGCTTTTGCGTTTACCGTAGTCACAGTAAATATCATCAAGCGTCTGTCGTTCAAAAACTCATGGAACGTCGCGATAATCTCCGGTCTGGTGGTAAACATGATACTGCTGATGCTGCTTTCCGTAAGACTGGACACGGACGTAAATATCGCAGGTCTGATACTGGGTTCTATGATCACGTTTCTTATCGCTATGGTATTCAAGCTGTTTGTCTTCAGCGTTGATTATGCCAAGACGGAGCGGGTTCAGTTCGAGGATGACGGATACTTCTATTACGTGAAGGCTGTGCCAAAGATAAAATCACGCATTAAAAGGAGAGGATCTGCACCAAGATCGCGGGACGAGGAATAGATGCAGCAGTTCATTGAGCAGATAAAAAACTTTATCAGCTTTGATTCCATTCCTGTCATGGGGATCACCGATTATCTGGAGATCCTCATAATTGCTTTTCTGGTATATGAAATAATGATATGGCTGATGGATACAAGGGCATGGTCACTCATGAGAGGTATAGTGGTGATCCTTGTGTTTGTGCTGCTGGCATATATTCTTCAGATGACTACCATACTTTGGATAGTACGTAACGGCATCAGTGTGCTGCTGATGGCTCTTCTGATATGCTTTCAGCCTGAGCTGAGGAGAGCTTTGGACAATCTGGGAAGGAAGAATTTTATCATGTCTTTTCTGACCTTCAACAACTCCAACGTAAACGAGAGATTTTCCGATAAGACGATAAATGAGATAATCAAGGCCTGCTATGAGATGGGCAAAGCCAGGACGGGTGCGCTCATTGTCATGAAGCAGAACGATCCGCTTTCCGAATATGTACGCACAGGCATAGATGTAGACGCGATAGTTACCAGTCAGCTTTTGATAAATATATTTGAACACAATACCCCACTGCACGATGGAGCTGTTGTTGTGGAAGGCGACAGAGTCGTGGCGGCTACCTGCTATCTGCCGCTGTCGGACAATATGGAGTTATCTAAGGAACTGGGTACTAGACACAGAGCCGGGGTAGGTATATCCGAGGCGACGGATTCCCTTACCATTATCGTATCCGAGGAGACGGGGCGTGTATCGATAGCGTACGGCGGCAATCTGATAAGAAATGTGGATCAGGACAAGCTCAGAGAAGAGCTGGTCAGGCTGCAGAATAAGATAGTGATAGATGACAGGAGGAGCATCATACGCGGGAGGAACAGGACATGAAGAAAACTATGTCGGGTTTTCTCCGAAAGCTCACAAACAATATAGGTATCAAGCTGCTGTCGCTGTTACTTGCGGTAATGGTGTGGCTTGTCGTGGTCAGTATAGACAATCCTGTCAAGGATCAGAATTTTACCCAGATCCCCGTGAGTGTGCTGAACGGAGATGTGCTTGAGAGCGAAGGACAGGCCTATGAGATAGCAGAGGCATCCAGATATGTCACAGTGTCCGTCAGAGCTGAGAGAATGGTGCTGGCGCAGCTTTCCAGAGATGATTTTTCCGCCAGTATAGACATGAACAACTATTCAAACGGAAGAGTGCCCATATCGGTAAGGGCAAACCGTCTGGCTGACAGGATAGTCAGTATCACACCGAGGAATGCTTATGCTACGGTACATGTGGAGGAGCTCGGTACGAAGCAGTTCTCCATAGACTATGAGATCACCGGTACTCCGGCTGAGGGATATTCGACGGGAAGTGTTACTCTGGCCAATAATGTAGTGAGAGTCCAGGGACCTGAATCCGTAGTGGATACGATAGACCGGGCAGTAGTAAGGGTATCGGCACAGAATATGACCAGAGATATGAGGACAGAGGCACTCATCGTATTAATAGACCGCAACGGTGAAGAAGTGAATACTGACAATCTTGAGCTGTCGAGGAGCTCGGTGTCCGTATCAGTGGAGATATGGGAGAATAAAGAGCTGAGCGTTTCCTTCAGCTACACAGGCACACCGGCAGAGGGCTTCGCTACTACAGGCAAGGTGTCATCCACCATCAATACTCTTACGGTGGGAGGAGATCCCGATATACTTTCTTCTCTGGCTTCGGTGAGTATACCCGCAAGCGAGATAGATATAACCGGGGCTACCGACAATGTAGTCAAATCCATAGACATATCCGCATATCTTCCATCAGGAGTGAGTCTTGCGGACAGAGAAGAAGAGACGGTCGCTCTTGTTACAGTCGAGGTGATAGCCATGAGCCTTCTCAATGTAGAGGTGCCGGCTTCCAATATCACGATAGAGAATATACCCTTTGGTGCAGAGGCTCACATAGGCGGCGGAGCCACAAGCGTGGTGACGAGTGTCAGGGGACTGCCTGAAGTGCTTGCGTCAGTAAACGGCACTATGCTTACCGGACACATAAATATGGATGAGGTAAAGACTAAGAACGGGATAGATACATGGATCACGGGACTGTATGATGCGGATGTTACATTTGCGTATCCCGAAGGAGTATACAGCAGCGGAGTCACAGCTACTGTCAAGGTATATGTGGAGGCTGTACCTGACGCAGATGATAGTCTGTCACGAACCGGGGATACAGCCGGAGACGATACAGGCATTAAGGTCAATACTGACGATTGATGGGAGAAAAAAATGGCTAGAATGTTTGGAACAGACGGTGTACGGGGTGTGGCAAATACTGATCTCACACCGATACTTGCTATGCAGCTCGGAGCGGCAGGAGCTACGGTACTTGCAAATGAAAGATCCTACAGACCTACGATAATGGTAGGCTGTGATACCAGGGTATCAGGGGATATGCTCGCGAATGCACTTATGGCAGGTATATGCTCCGTAGGAGCCAATGCGGTATATGTAGGTGTGGTACCTACTCCGGCAGTTGCTTATCTTGCAAATAAATATAAGGTTGATGCGGGAGTGGTGATATCCGCTTCTCACAATCCGGTAGAGTTTAACGGTATCAAATTCTTTAACGGAGACGGCTACAAGCTGTCGGACGAGATGGAGGATGAGATCGAGGCTCTCATAAAGAACGGACTAAAGGACGTACCAAAGCCCACAGGCTCCAGAGTAGGAAAGATAAAGTACCGTACCGATGCCCGAGAAGAGTATATCAACCATTCAAAAAAGCAGATAGATACAGATCTCAGGGATATGAAGATAGTGGTGGACTGTGCGGAGGGAGCATCTTATTACACCTCGGTGGAGACACTCCGGGATCTCGGAGCGGAAGTGATAGCCATCCACAACAATCCCGACGGCACAAACATCAATTCCAACTGCGGCTCTACCCACATGGAGGAGCTGTGTGCGAGAGTAGTCATGGAGAAGGCTGATCTCGGGCTCGCATTTGACGGTGATGCGGACAGGCTGCTTGCAGCGGATGAGAACGGTAAGCCCGTAAATGGTGATGAGATCATGGCTATAGTCGGAAACTATATGAAGTCACAGGGCACCCTTGCAAACGACACGATAGTGGTCACGGTAATGACCAATCTCGGATTTAAGATAATGTCGGAAAAGCAGGGCATTCATATAGAGCAGACAAAGGTAGGAGACAGATACGTCCTTGAACGGATGAGAGAGATCGGAGCAAACCTCGGAGGAGAGCAGAGCGGTCACATTATATTCCTCGATCAGAATACCACCGGAGACGGTCTGCTTTCGGCACTGCACCTCCTTGAAGTGGTGAAGAAGACAGGAAAGAAGCTCTCGGAGCTCAAGTCTGTCATGGAGATACTGCCGCAGGCTCTGTGCAACGCCAAGGTACCGAACCACAAGAAGGAAGCCTACATGGACTATCCCGAGATCGTGGATGCCATAAACGAGCTTGAGACAAAGTACAACGGCGAAGGCAGGGTGCTCATCAGACCCTCCGGTACAGAGCCTTTGGTACGTGTGATGATAGAGGGCAGGGATCAGGCAGAGATAGATAAGGATGCAAAGGCACTTGCCGATCTCATCGAACAGACGGTACTGTGATTTTGACAGGCGTAATACCAGTCTGATATATTATAAACAGTGTTTAATTTGGGAGACGTATAATGGTTTCAAGAAAAGTAACAATTAAAAACCCTACAGGTCTTCACCTACGTCCCGCAGGGATCCTATGCAAGGAGGCTATGCAGTATAAATCGCTGATCACTTTTAAGTTCAGGGAGAATACGGCAAATGCAAAGAGCGTGCTATCAGTGCTCGGAGCATGCGTAAAGTGTGGAGACGAGATCGAGATATTCTGTGAAGGCGAAGACGAAGAAAAGGCACTCAATGCTTTGATCGGTGCTATCGAGTCGGGACTAGGGGAATAAGATATAATAACAAGGTATGTCTGTGATCTCTCTGATACAAATCAGAGAGATTTTTTTACCAGATGGACTTAAAGCATAAGGAGGAAACGAAGATGCTTAATTATAAGAGATACAAAAGAAATCCGGTCATTGATTATCCTGAAAGGAAATGGGTCAACAAACAGATAGAAAAGGCACCGGTATGGGTATCCGTCGATCTGCGTGACGGCAATCAGGCTCTGGTTGAGCCCATGGTGGTCTCCGAGAAGATAGAAATGTTTAAAGAGCTGGTAAAGCTCGGATTTAAGGAGATAGAGATAGGTTTTCCCGCAGCGAGTCAGATCGAGTTTGACTTCCTGAGAGCACTCGTAGACAAAAAGCTGATACCGGATGATGTGACGGTACAGGTACTGACCCAGTGCAGAGAGAATCTCATAGACAGGACATTTGAATCTATCGAGGGCATCCCCAGGGCTATAGTGCATATCTATAACTCTACATCGACACTTCAGAGAGATGTAGTGTTTAATATGAGTAAGGATCAGATCAAACAGCTTGCCGTGGACGGGACGCTGATGGTAAAGGAGAGGACAAAGAGCTTTCCGGGTCAGATCATACTTGAATACTCGCCGGAGAGCTTCACCGGCACAGAGCCCGAATATGCCTGCGAGGTCTGCGATGCAGTGACCGAAGCATGGGGAGCCACACCCGACAATAAGGTGATCATCAATCTTCCCGCCACAGTCGAGATGACGACACCGAATGTGTATGCAGATATCATAGAGTGGGAGAATACACATCTTGCAAGAAGAGATTCGGTGATCCTTTCCGTGCATCCGCACAATGATCGCGGTACCGGAGTGGCAGCCACAGAGCTTGCCATGCTTGCCGGAGCGGAGAGAGTAGAGGGCACTCTCTTCGGTAACGGCGAGAGGACAGGCAATGTCGATTTATTAAACATCGCCTACAACATGTTCTCACAGGGCATAGATCCGGAGCTTAATATCGAGAATATAAACGAGATCATAGATATGTACGAGAGATGCACCAAGATGAAGATAGACCCGAGGCACCCCTATGCCGGCAAGCTTGTCTTTACGGCATTTTCGGGTTCTCATCAGGATGCCATATCAAAGGGTGTGAAGGCAATGATGGAGAGGCATCCCGACATCTGGGAGGTACCTTATCTTCCAATAGATCCTGCGGATATAGGCAGGGAGTACGAGCCGATAGTGCGTATCAATTCACAGTCCGGAAAGGGCGGAGTGGCCTTTATCATGGATTCGTATTTCGGCTTCAAGCTGCCCAAGGGCATGCATAAGGAATTCGCCGATCTGATCCAGAAGATATCCGAGCGTCAGGGCGAAGTGGCTCCAAAGCAGATCATGGAGAGCTTCAAAGCCGCATATCTTGACAAGAAGGAGCCGATCCATTTCAGAAAGCTGCAGATGGTGGATCTCTCGGAAGAAGAGGAAACAGAGTTTGATACACAGGTTACGGTACAGTACACGGATCACGGAGTGGCAAAGGAGTTTACCGCTACAGGAAACGGACCGATAGACGCGGTAAAGAGAGGACTTACCGGGGAGCTCGGCATAAATATCAGGATAGTAGACTACGAGGAGCATGCGCTGACCGGCGGATCAAACGCTCAGGCAGCGGCTTATATCCACATGCTTTCTGTGGACGACAATCACATCACCTACGGTGTGGGAGTATCTTCGAATATCACAAGGGCTTCGGTAAGAGCCATGTTCTCTGCGGTAAACAGATTATTCGGAGAGAGGTTTGACGCCGAGTTTTCGAGAGCCAGTCAGTAAAAGCAGCAGTACAAAGAAATAGGTCGTGAAGTACACCGGGAAATAGTATTTAAAATACGAAGCCGGTGCGAGGATAAACACGATAGTAAAATGAGCAAACAGGCAGAGAGAGAGCATAAGTATGAATGCTCTCTCTTTTATCTTAAAGAGACTCCATAATAAAAGACCCGTCAGCAGCAGCATCGGAATATAAAGATTGTAAGCCACTGTTTTTATGAGGCTTACGCCAAAGGATACAAGACCCTGCCCGAGTATCGGATCGTATACCGTGGCGGCATAGTCAAAAGATCCCCACTTGGTACGCATGAGTACAGTGGGATTGTTTTTCATCAGCTCCTGCACTCCCTCCACAAAGACCATATAGTCCTCGTCCGTGGCATCATATCTCCTGCCGTCGTAGCCCTCATAATAAAGTATCAGAGCATCTTCGTAGTTGATATCTCCAAGATAGTCGTTTATCCCTGCTATCGTTTCCACATCAAGATAACGATCCACCTTTTTCCACGACAAGGCATTAGTTTCGTCAGTGAGATCCAGTCCGTTGCGGTACAGATTTGTCACAGTATAGGCATAGAAAGGAAGCATGCGGTTTGCAGCCTTGTCTCCCATGCGGGAGGGAATGATGCCGTACTGCGGTATGGCGACGATATACTGTATCAGGAAAGAAACGGCGATAAGCTTAATGATCCCCGATGCGGCTTTATTACCTTCTTCATATATGGACGGATAGGATATCAGCATCAGCAGGATACCGAAGACTGCCAGATAGATGCCTTCGGTACGCCACTGGGTGAGTACCGCCATGAGTACCAGCATAGGTATGGCATGCTTCCATGAGAAAGGAATGTCTTCCAGCTTATCCATGAAAAGAGTGAACATGAAGATAACGTATAGGAAAATGTATATCGGTATCCTGTGCGCGGAGGTAGTATAGGCAAGTATGGGAGGGAGAAAGAAAGCGATGTAAATGAAAAGTGCCTTTCGGGAGCCCTTCATATACCTGCGGAGTCTGGCGACCGTGTATCCTGCGGCAAGGCACTGTATGATCACTTTTATCAGTATGGGACCGAACCACGCGGGGATAAGCATCATCGAAATGATGTAATACCACGTAGTGATATAGTAAAACCAGGTATAGTCGGCAAGCAGGGAAGCCTGCTCAAAAATAAGAGACTCATCATTTGAAAGGAAGCCCTCGGGTATCTTATAAATGAGTACCGCTATGATCGGGATGAAATAGATCACGGCATACTTCAGCACCTGCCGCGCAAATGCATCCCTGTCCGTGACAGCCGTGATCATAAACCGCGAGAAAAAAGCTACAGACAGGAACATCAGCAGCTTGCATGGTATGTAATTATGAGCCATGGACATGACCGGTACCGTAAAGGTACGACTGTCATAGAAAAGTGAGGCTATGCACCATACGGCGGCAACGATTGCCGGCATTGTCCATTTTCTGACGGTCTCTTTCATAACTCTCCTCAAAAAACCACTATATTTATGGTATAGTATAACATGATGAATAAGAAGATACAGCAGCAGTTTGACAGACTGGACCGTGAATACGGAAAGGAACTCAGGATATTCTTAAACTATAAGAAGCCCTATGAGCTTCTTTTCGCGACCATATTATCCGCGCAGTGTACCGACAAAAGAGTGAACGAGGTCACGAAGACACTTTTTAAGAAATATCGTTCATTGGAGGACTTTGCAAATGCCGATATCGTAGAGCTGGAACAGGATATCCATTCATGCGGATTTTATAACATGAAGGCGAAGAATATAAAAGCAGCCGCCGGTGAGCTGATATCAAAATACGATGGAGAAGTGCCTTCTGATATAGATGAGCTGACAGCCCTGCCCGGTGTGGGAAGGAAGACCGCGAACGTAGTCAGGACACATATCTTCCTCATGCCTTCGATAGTTGTGGATACCCACGTGAAGAGAGTCTCGGCCAGGCTTGGCTGGACTAAGGCAGACGACCCTGTAAAGATAGAGTTCGACCTTATGAGGAAGATACCCAAAGAGCGATGGTGTCTTATCAATCAGGATCTGATAGAGCTGGGCAGGAGCATCTGTCATTCAAGAGGGCCGAAATGCGGGGAGTGCTTTATGGCTGATATCTGCCCGAAGACAGGTGTGGCAAAATGAGCACCTACGTCATAAGTGATATACACGGAGCATTGGAGCCGTTCATATTGCTGCTTTCCGAGATAGGCTTTGATCCCGAGAACGGAGAGGATGAGCTGTATCTGCTGGGAGACTACGCAGACTGGGGTACGCATTCCATAGAGACCATAGGTTATATCATGGATCTGGACAGCTATCCGTGCGTTCACTGCCTGATGGGTAATCACGACCTGATGTTCCTTCAGGCGATCCGTGAATACAAGGAGATGCTGTTTCCCAACCTGACCTGGTATGAGACGAATAAGGGCTTCAGGACATGGGATGACTACGAGAGGCTCTCCGAAAAGAATCAGGAAGCAGTGTACAACTGGCTGCTCTCACTTAAGTTCTCCGTGGATATAGAGGTGGACGGCAGACTGTATATGGCAGCTCATGCGTACCCGTATTTCGGAAACCGCGGCAGGCTCGGCAGGATATACACCAAAAATGAAGCTGTGTGGCACAGGGCGGATCATGACGAGGACCCGTTCAGTCACTATCACGGCAATAAAAAATATAAAGCGCTGATAATAGGACATACACCGACATCTTATTACAGGGCTTGCGAGAACCGCAAGGTCGTGCACGAGCCGAACACCGTTTTTTTCGGCAGACACATCATAGCCATAGACTGCGGAGCAAAAGCACTGGAGTACCCGGAGCTTGGCGAGGAATCAACATATGCCCGTCTTGCGGCATTGAGACTTGACGATGATAAATGCTACTACGTGAGGTGAAAGGAAAAGAACAGACCATGAACATTATCTTACTTTCGGGCGGATCGGGGAAAAGAATGTGGCCCCTCTCAAATGATATCAGATCAAAGCAGTTCATAAAGCTCTTTAAGAACGACGAGGGCGAATATGAATCAATGGTCCAGCGTGTATACAGACAGATAAAGAAGGTGGATACGGATGCCAATATCACCATCGCGACAAGCAGGACACAGGTATCGTCGATACACAATCAGCTGGGAGAAAATGTCTCTGTATGTGTGGAGCCTACAAGAAGAGACACCTTTCCGGCGATAGCCCTCGCCGCTGCATTCCTTCGCTATGAGCAGGGAGTGTCCGAGGATGAGTCCGTAGTCATCTGCCCCGTGGACCCCTATGTAGACATGTCATATTATGAAGCGGTACGCGAGGTGGGTATAATAGCCGGTGAAGGAAAGAAGAACATCTCGCTGATGGGAATAGAGCCCACCTATCCCTCCGAGAAATACGGATACATCATACCTGCCGGCAAGGAAAGGCTGTCGGATGTACAGGAGTTTAAGGAAAAGCCAGATGTCGGGACCGCAAAGAAATATATAGAAAAGGGAGCGCTCTGGAATGCAGGAGTATTCGCGTTCCGTCTAGGCTATATCCTTGAGAAGGCACACTCACTTTTAAGCTTTATTGATTACAGAGATCTGTACAATCATTACGACGACTGTGAGAAGATATCCTTTGACTATGCGGTGGCGGAAAAGGAGCCGTCCATACAGGTGCTGCGCTACGCGGGCGAATGGAGGGATGTCGGCACATGGAATATGATGACGGAAGTAATGGCGGATGATATAAAGGGTAAAGCCATGCTTGACGACACTACTGTAGCTACCAATGTGGTAAACGAGCTCGACATTCCAATACTTGTGATGGGAGCCAAAAACATGGTTATAGCTGCTTCCGGGGATGGCATACTCATAGCGGACAAGGAGCAGTCCAGCTATATGAAGCCTTATGTGGAAAAGATATCCACGGATGTCAGATTTGCCGAGAAGTCATGGGGCTCTTATTCCGTGATAGATGCCGGAGAAGGATATCTCAGTGTAAAGGTGATACTCAATCCGGGACACAGGATGTCATACCACGCGCATGAATTCAGAGACGAAGTATGGACT
>CAJOME010000051.1 GCA_905235585.1 uncultured Lachnospiraceae bacterium
GCAGACTGTCTGACTTTACTGTCATCACATCAGACAATCCGAGGTTTGAAGAGCCGCAGGCCATCCTTGATGATATAGAGACCGGCATCAAAAAGACCGATGGGAAATACATCAAGATAATCGACCGCAAGGAAGCTATAGCCTATGCGATGGATAACGCTAAAAAGGGTGATGTCGTGATCCTTGCGGGAAAAGGGCATGAGGACTATCAGGAGATAAAGGGTGTGAAGCATCCGATGGATGAGCGGGTGCTGATACGCGAGATCCTTTCTGAGAGACGCTGATCGATAAACGACATGGCAACCTACGCAGACATCATAATAGATATATCCACTGAAAAGCTCGACCGCACCTTTCAGTACAGAGTCCCGGAGAACCTGAGAGACAAGGTGTGCCCGGGCTCTCTTGTTTCCATACCGTTCGGTAGAGGCAACCGGGTGATAACCGGCTATGTGGTAAATCTGACCGGTGAGCCCGAATTCGATCCCGAAAAAACAAAGGATATCATTGATATAAAGGATGATAATAAAGACCGTCCCGTCGGGACTCTGCTGCAGCTTGCGGCATGGATGAAGCATCATTACGGAGGGACGCTCATACAGTGCCTTAAGGTGGTGCTGCCAAAGAAGACACCCGTAAAGCCCGTTGAAAAGCAGACAGTCAGACTTGCGGCATCGGAAGAAACCATCAAAAGCTACATGGATGAGTTTGAAAAAAAGCATCAGGTGGCAAGGCTTCGGCTGCTTAAGGCGCTCACGGAAACGGGAGCCATGGACAGGACCTTCATAGGTCAGAAGCTGAACGTAGGCTCACCCGTGATAAATGCTTTAAGAGATCGCGGTCTGGTAGAGATCGAAAAGACGACATCGTACAGGAATCCGGTCGTGAGCGGGATATACGGCAAAAAGATATCCGGGCTCAGCATGGATCAAAAGCATGTCGTGGATTGTGTGCTGTCAAGATATGACAAGGGAGACATGAAGCCTTCGCTGATCCACGGTGTCACCGGATCGGGCAAGACCGAGGTCTATATCGATATCATAGACGGTATAGTAAAGCGCGGACATCAGGCGATCATGCTCATTCCCGAGATAGCTCTTACCTATCAGACCGTAGCGAGATTTACGGCCCGTTTCGGCGACAGGGTAAGCTTTATCCATTCCAGGCTATCCGCAGGAGAGAGATACGATCAGTTCCTGCGCGCAGGACGGGGTGAGCTGGATGTGATGATAGGACCGAGATCAGCACTGTTTACTCCGTTCCCTTCACTCGGTGTCATAGTGATGGATGAAGAGCATGAGTCCTCATACAAGTCCGAGCAGATGCCGAAATATCATACCCGTGAGACGGCAGAGAAGATGGCAGGGATATCAGGCGCGGCATTTATCATGGGATCCGCTACACCCTCAGTGGAGGCATACAGACGTACGGCTACAGGCGTATATGAGCTGTATGAGATGCCGGAGCGGATCACCGGAGGAGAGCTGCCGGTAGTATATACAGTGGATCTGAGAAAGGAGCTGGCAGAGGGGAATAAAAGCATCTTTTCAAATAAGCTTAAGGAGCTCATGACGGATCGGCTCTCACACAGAGAGCAGATCATGCTGTTCCTGAACAGACGGGGATACACATCCTTTGTCACATGCAGAAAGTGCGGATATGTATATAAATGTCCCCACTGCGATGTATCGCTTTCATTGCACAGGGATAAAAAGCTGCACTGCCATTACTGCGGATATGAGACTCCCATGCAGCCCCTGTGCCCGGAGTGCGGATCGAGATATATAGGAGGGATGCGTGCCGGCACGGAGCAGGTGGAGAGTGAAGTGAGGAGGGTATTTCCGACGGCAAGGACGCTTCGGATGGATGCCGATACCACAAGGAAAAAGGGGGATTATGAGAAGATACTGTCTGCTTTTGCGGATGAGGAGGCAGATATACTGATAGGGACACAGATGATAGTGAAGGGTCATGATTTTCCGAGAGTCACTCTTATGGGAATACTCGCAGCGGACATGTCGCTGCATACCGGAGACTACAGATCTGCGGAAAGGACATTTGAGCTGCTCACACAGGCCGCAGGAAGAGCAGGCCGTGCTGTGTCAGCCTCCTGCGGGGAAAGACGACTGATGGGCGAGGTGGTCATTCAGACATATTCTCCGGACAATTACGCGGTCATCACGGCGGCTCATCAGGATTATAAGGGCTTTTATGAGGAAGAGATAGCATACCGCGCTATGGGAGACTATCCGCCGGAGGGACACATGCTGCAGATACTCATAGAGGACAAGGATGAGACGAGGGCACTGTCTTCCGCACAGAGTATGGCGGAGTATGCGAGATGCTTCAGGCAGGACGATCAGGCAGGTATCATCGGGAAAGGTGCGCCATGCGATGCCCATATACAGGTGATAGGACCCACGGATGCCTCTGTAGCTAAGATAAATGATGTGTACAGGAAGGTGATCTACATCAAATCAAAGAGCTATGAGCTGCTGGCTGTACTAAAGGACGGGATCGAGAAGTACAGGGCAGAGAGAAATGCGCAGGAGAGTCGCGTAGAATTTGATTTTAATCCCTGATATATCCTCTGACCGTGGGAAGATTCACCTGAATATCGCTTCATAATCATATTCGGCGGCGTATTGTTGCAGGGCTGTCAGCTTATCAAATATGTCTTCTGACTTAAGCTCCATTTTACCATCACGCATGCATTCATACATATAATGATTTACTGACTGGTCATAGTGGGAGTAGTCGCGGTAACGCTCCAGATCCGTGATCAGGTCATAGTCGTCCATGAAGAAGAAGACACGTACATTGTCATATGAGAGCAGCTTTTCGTAAATGTATCCCATAGCGTTTATCTGGGCCGTGAGCTGACCTCGTCTGATACAGTCATCCCAGTACAGTATGCTGTACGGAGGGGTATAGAAGTAAAAGGTGATATCAGGTCTGCTTTCTATATAGGGAGCGAGTGCAGCCATAAGAGCGTCGACATTGGGAAAGAACGTGCCCGCTCCGCTTTCCGGCTCGATCTCTGCAATACGCTGGGCTCCGTATACATTTTTGGCACCGTCCTTTGTAAATACATAAATATCCTGCCATGTATATGCGTCGTCTGTTCTGCCGGTGATGTTTCCTGTCAGAAACTTTGGTATGTGGTCGAACAGGATGGACTTATTCCAGATATAATACGCATCGTCGATAAGATCATCGTTGTAAAGGTATTCGGGTATGGTGGTCTGGTGCAGCTCCGGATCGGTGGGGTCGCTGATGAGCAGATAATTGTCCAGACAGAAACAGACATTTTTCACCTCAGGATGAGAGCAGACTGCTTTTAGCAGGGGATCGTAATTTGTAAAGAACGATCCGGCCATGCACAGCTTGACGCAGGTGTCCCCGAACACTCCATCCTCAAACCACGATTCCTTGAAGTTCTCACTCATTGAGGAGCCAATCAGGACGGTATCATAGTATTCGTGCTGTGCCGATCCGAGTGTGGCAAGTCTCTCATCGGTCTCAGCCGCCTCCAGACTGCCTATGGGCGCATGATAATGCATGCACGGGTCAATGATCGTGATCGCCAGTGCACAGATCAGAAGAGCCGCTGCCGTATATGCTATTGTCTTTTTTATAAAGGACTCCGGTTTCAAATGCGCTCCTTTTGTATATCAGAAATTCTCGTATATAAATACCGACAGGGTGGGCAGTGATACTATGCCAAGGAAGAGCAGCGCGGCTGTGGCAAGCGCGAGCCTTCCGGTCAGGACGGAGCCTTTGATCCGTTCGTCGGTATTCTTCATAAATATTGACGCGAACAGACCAAATGCTATCGGGATCAGTATGATGAGCAGACCGGTATAGTAATAGTTCAGCGTAGTGTATTTGACTACAAACCATTGTATGAAATCAAATTCGGCAGGCATGGCCGCCACTATAAGATCAGCGTTAATAGGATTGATACGCGAGATACCTCCGGTAAACAGCCTCATAAACATGATGTTGGCGACTGTGATATTCGGAGCCCTGAAATATACCCATGCGAAATTAACAAATGTGAATGTGATAAATAAGCGTATGAGCCTGGGACATTTTACCGATACCGGTGCGAGCAGCTTGCTTACTATTATGCCGACACCATGTATGGCTCCCCACAGAAGAAAGCTGAGCGAAGCTCCGTGCCACAGTCCGCTTAGCACGAAGATAAACATCTGGTTTAAATATGTCCTTATCTTTCCTTTACGGTTGCCTCCGAGGGGGAAGTACACGTATTTGCGGAAAAACCTGGTCAGCGTCATATGCCAGCGTTTCCAAAACTCATTTATCGAAAGCGAACGGTAGGGAGAATCAAAATTCTGCGGCAGATCCATACCGAGCATCAGGCATATGCCTCTGGCCATATCGCAGCAGCCGGAGAAGTCAAAGTATATCTGCAGAGTGTAGGCGGTCATTGCCAACAGCGCGTCAAGACTGCCGAGGATCGTGACGTTGGCGTAGCCGAAGTCCACATACTGTCCTAACGTATCGGCGAGCATCATCTTTTTGGCAAGTCCGAAGGAGAAGGCCATCAGTCCCCTGGCAATTTTGTCATAGTCGGTTTCGGACTCGGTCATGCTGTCAAACATCGGCACCATTTCGGTCGATAAAGCTATGGGACCGACGGTGATCTTCGGAAAGAAAGAAACAAACAGGGCATAATCCACAAATCCGCAGACGATGGCAGGATCGCGGTAACAGTCGACAAGATAGGCGATCTGTGAAAAAGTATAATAGCTTATCCCAAGAGGGATAAGGAGTGAAGACAGGGTGATATCCCTGTGAAGCAGGGAGCCGGCTATATCTCCGAAGAATCCCAGATACTTGCAGTAGAAAAGCGCCGAAAGATTCAGTACTATTCCAAGGATAAGCACAGCTTTTTTCATATGTGTGGAGGCTGCAGTATTGAGTCGGCGCAAAGCAAGCGAGAGGGCGTAGTTTACCCCGATGCTCACGACGAGCACAGCCAAAGCCGTAAGATGGTGGTAGCCGTAAAAAAATAAAGAGGCCGCCAGCAGAAAGACCTTTAAGAGTACAGGTCTGCGCAGACGCTTCAGCTGATAGTATAAGACTGTAACAATAGGTAAAAATATTAATATAAAGGAATATGAATTAAAAACCATGAAAATAATTATAATCTAAAACGTCAAGGTTTTTAAGTATTAAAATGAAACTATTTGATATAGAATGATGCAAAAAGATTAAAATAGGAAAAATATGATTTTTGATGTATAATTGCCGTATCTGTTCGGAACGGATCGTAGCACTTGCTGCTGAGGGCGTACCAAAGAGTGAGTTAAGACAGTTATCATTGTTTTGCTCGTATCAGGCAAAAATAAGATATAAAAAGAGGCAGAAATGGCATTAAGAGAAATACGGACGATGGGTGATCCGATACTTGAAAAGAAATCCAAGCCGGTCAAGGAGATAACGGAAAGGATCAGAGAGCTGATAGCTGATATGACGGATACGCTCATGGATGCGGAGGGAGTGGGGCTTGCGGCTGTTCAGGTCGGAGTGTTGAAACGCATCATAATCGTTGATACATGTGAGGAAGGATCCGATCCCATAGTGATGATAAATCCGGTCATAAAAGAGACCTCAGGTGAGCAGGAGGGATACGAGGGGTGTCTCTCAGTACCCGGCAAGACGGGTATGGTGACACGGCCTGACCATGTAGTGGTCGAGTTTTTGAATGAGGATATGGAGCCTGTCACCATGGAGGGAGACGGTCTGTTCGCCAGATGTGTCTGTCATGAGTGCGATCATCTTGAGGGTGAGCTCTACGTGGACAAGGTAGAGGGTGAGCTGAAGGATGTGGAAAAGGAAGCAGACGGGGACTGATCACGGGATATGCGCATAATATTCATGGGAACTCCCGATTTTGCAGTCGGGACACTTGCGGCAATAAAAGAAGCGGGACACGACATAGCCCTTGTCGTGACACAGCCTGACAAGCCGAAGGGACGCAGCGGCAGGCTGCAGATGAGCGATGTAAAGGAATATGCCGTGGCGCATGGACTGGAGGTTTATCAGCCCGAGAAGATAAAGACTCCCGAAGCGGTGGCAAGGCTTAAGGAGTATGCGCCTGAGCTCATAGTGGTAGCGGCTTTCGGACAGATCCTGTCAAAGGAGATCCTCGATATGCCTGAGTACGGATGCATAAACGTACATGCCTCTCTGCTCCCGAGATGGCGGGGTGCCTCACCGATACAGTCAGCCATACTTGAGGGAGACAGTAAGACCGGAGTCACTATACAGCAGATGGGAGAGGGACTCGATACAGGCGATATCCTGTCTCAAAGTAGTATAGTGATAGAGCCGACGGACACCGGCGGAAGTCTTTTCGATAAGCTCGCTCATATAGGAGCCACACTTGCCACCAGGACGATAGATGATATCGCAAACGGCAGGATACAGGCAGTGCCTCAGGAAGAGGAAAAGGCATCCTATGCGAAAAAGATAGACAAGTCTATGGGACACATAGACTGGAGCAGGAGTGCGGATATCATAGAGAGACAGATAAGGGCACTTGATCCCTGGCCATCCGCATATACTTATCTTGACGGCAGGATGCTGAAGGTCTGGAAGCCCGGGACGGGAGAAGACACAGGGGCACCATGCGGTACCGTGTGTGAAGTCGGTAAGGATGCGTTTACCGTAGCCTGCGGCGGAGGATCGCTTATTATAAAAGAAGTACAGCTAGAGGGAAAGAAGCGCATGGCGGTACGGGACTTCCTTTTGGGCTGCAGGATATCCGAAGGGACTGTGCTGTCTTAAACGGACACAATAGGACATGGGGGTGAATGATAATGTACTATTACGGATTTGACTGGACATATCTGCTGCTGATCGTAGGCGTGATAGTCTCCGGTATAGCTTCAGCAAAGGTATCCTCCACATTTAACAGGTATTCAAAGGTCAGATCATCCGCAGGGATGACCGGAGCCGAGGCTGCGAAGAGGATACTTTATTCAGAGGGCATCACTGATGTTGCGATACAGCATATCCCAGGCAGTCTTACGGATCATTATGATCCGTCCTCAAAGGTGGTGAGTCTCTCGGATGCCACATATGCTTCTACCTCCGTGGCAGCTATAGGAGTCGCCGCGCATGAGTGCGGGCACGTCATACAGCATCACACGGGGTACGCGCCCCTAAACATAAGATCGGCACTTGTGCCTGTGGCGAGTGTAGGCTCCAAGGCAGGCGTACCTATATGCCTGCTCGGTGCATTTCTCGGTATGAACGAGGCTCTGATAAATCTGGGTATACTGGTATTTTCATTTGGGGTATTGTTTCAGATAGTGACGCTTCCGGTGGAGTTTAACGCATCGGCGAGGGCACTGAAGCTTGTAAGGACTCTCGGCATACTGGACGATGCCGAGACACGGGATACGCAAAGGGTATTAAAAGCTGCGGCAATGACATATGTGGCCTCGGCATTTGCTTCCATACTGTCGCTGATGAGACTTTTGATACTGTTTGGGGGAAACCGTCGCAAACAGTAAACGTACGGATCATAAAATGAAAAGGATCAACACACGACAGATAGTATTGGATATATTGCTGCAATACGGTAAAGAGGGGACGATGCTTCGCCCCCTTTTGAATGCAGTCCTTGATAAATACGCTTATATAGACATAAGGGACAGGGCATTTATAAAGAGTCTCACTGAGGGCACGGTAGAGCGGCTTATCGCGCTTGACTATATCACGGATCGGGTATCGAATATAAAAACCGGCAGGATGAAGCCTGTGATACTGATGATAATAAGGATGGCGGTATACCAGCTTGTCTTTATGGATCATGTGCCGGACAGTGCCGCGGTAAACGAAGCCGTAAAGCTGGCGCATCTCAAGCACATAGACGGACTGAAGGGGTTTGTAAACGGTGTCCTGAGAGGAGTGATAACGTACCGTGACGAGGGAATAGTGTATCCCGATATATGTACGGAGTATTCATGTCCCGGATGGATATACGACAGATTCGCAGCTGATCACGGGACGGATAAGGCAGACAGGATGATAAGCATGAGCATGGGAAGCATGCCCGTCTATCTCAGGGTAAACCGCAGCCTCACGGATACGAAGGGAGCGTCTGAAGCACTTGAGGCAGAGGGGATAAGTACGGAGACAGTCCCCGACGGGCCGCCTTATCTGCTTAGGACTGCTGCAGGAGGACTGATCCCCGGGCGGTCGGAGAGCTTTAATAAGGGATTGTATTCAGTACAGGATCTTTCATCACAGAGTGCCATGGATGAACTGTGGAAGCAGCTCGAAGTTTACATAATCGAACACAGAAAAGTTGACATAAATGTTATAGATCTTTGTGCTTCGCCGGGCGGCAAGACCTGTTATATGGCAGAGTGCCTCTCAGCATACAGGACAAATGATACGGAAGAGACCGGCACGGTATACGCATATGACATTTCTGACAAAAAGCTTGAGAGAATAGATGAAAACGTCGAAAGATGCGGACTTGCCAATGTCAGGCGCGGGGTGAGGGATGCATCGGTATATGATGAGACCCTGTCGGGAAAAGCAGATGCGGTGATCGCTGATCTCCCGTGCTCAGGACTGGGAGTGATCGGGAGAAAAGTTGACATAAAATATAGAATCAAACAGGCTGATATTGATGAGTTATGTAAATTACAATACTCTATCCTGACAAATGCCGCGAGATATCTTAAGGACGGTGGATTACTTTTATTTTCTGTATGTACGGTTACAAAGGAAGAGACGTACGAGCAGAGTGAAAAGATAGTCGGGTTAGGGTTACATAAAATCTCGGAAAGGCTCTTCCTTCAGGGATGCGATCCCTGTGACGGCTTTTATTATGCTCTGTTTCGGAAGAAAGACGGCGATGCACTATGACTGATATACTCGGACTGACAAAACGTGAGCTGTCGGATGCGCTCACGGGATATGGCGAAAAGAGCTACAGGACAAAGCAGATATTCACATGGCTTCATGCAAGGGGTGTAAAAAGCTTTGATGAGATGACCGATATATCAAAGAGCCTGAGAGAACGTTTGAGCGGAGACTACTATATCGGCAGCTGCAGCGTGGATACGGTACAGAGCTCGGCTTCGGACGGTACGGAGAAATACCTGTACAGGCTGCGTGACGGCAATCTCATAGAGGGTGTGTTCATGAGATACCGGGAGTGGAATACCGCATGTATCTCCTCACAGGTGGGCTGCGCCATGGGATGCAGGTTTTGCGCCTCCACAGCAGACGGATGTATCAGGAATATGAGCTCCGGGGAAATGGCCGAAGAGGTATATGCCATGGAGGAGCGTACCGGAGCAAAGATCTCAAATGTGGTCGTGATGGGATCGGGAGAGCCGCTGATAAACTATGACGGACTGATGGGATTCATCGATATCATCACGGATGAGGACGGCAGGAATATCTCGCAGAGGAATATCACGGTATCCACCTGCGGTATAGTGCCCGCGATAGAGAGACTTGCCGGGGAGAGGCTGCAGATAAACCTTGCCATATCACTGCATGCTCCCAATGATGAGAAACGCAGAAGGATGATGCCGATAGCGGAAAGGTACACGATCAGGGAGCTGATGGATGCGGCAGGACACTATTATGATGCAACTCATCGCAGACTGACATTCGAATATGCGCTGTCAGAGGGACTGAACGATACGGATGACGATGCATCGGAGCTTGCCGGGCTGCTGCGGGGGATGAATGCCGTGGTAAACCTGATACCCGTAAACCCCGTGGCTGAGAGTTCATTTAACAGACCGGGCAGAGCAGCATGTCTCTCTTTCAAAAATAAACTTGAAAACTTTGGAATAAATGTTACCATAAGGAGAGAATTGGGCACGGATATTGACGGTGCCTGCGGACAGCTGAGGATGAAAGCATCCTCCGGGAGGAGATATGATAAAGACCTTTTCACTGACTGATACCGGTCGGAAAAGGAAAGTTAATCAGGATTACGTATTCACATCAGAGTCTCCGGTGGGTAACCTGCCGAATCTGTTTATAGTAGCAGACGGTATGGGAGGTCATGCAGCGGGAGACTATGCGTCCAGGTTTGCCACACAGACCGTGGTGGATGACATCAGGGATTCGCACGAGACTAACCCTATCAGATTGATAAGACATGCTTATGAGGTCGCAAATGCCGCTATCATTGAGGAGGCGTGCAGACTTCCGGATCATGAGGGCATGGGCACCACGCTTGTGGTCGCGACGATCATAGGGGATTGTCTTTATGTCGCAAATGTAGGAGATTCGAGGCTCTATGTGATCGATGACCGTATCAGCCAGATCACCAGAGACCACAGTCTCGTAGAGGAG
Source organism: uncultured Lachnospiraceae bacterium (assembly GCA_905235585.1). Lineage (GTDB taxonomy): Bacteria > Bacillota > Clostridia > Lachnospirales > Lachnospiraceae > NK4A144. The sequence continues at coordinate 10,369 of CAJOME010000051.1, forward strand.
ATGGTCAGAGCCGGCGAGATCGAGATGTCGGCTGCGAGAAACCATCCTATGAAGAATAAGATCACCAGAGCCATAGGCGGAGACCATGAGATCAGAGTGGATTTTTTTGATATGCAGCTTAAGGCAGGTGATATGATCCTGATGTGTACCGACGGACTCACAAATATGGTAGAGGACGAGGATATCAGACTGATAGTAAAGAGCAGCTCGGATGTGGTAGGTGCCGTACAGGGGCTGGCAGATAAGGCAAATGCCAATGGCGGTCTTGATAATATAGGCATCGTATTGATAGAGCCTTCAGAATAAAGAGGTGTTTCAGAGGTAGCAATGATAAGCGAAGGGATGATACTTGCGGACAGATATGAGATACTCAGCCGGATAGGTACCGGCGGGATGTCTGACGTATATAAGGCACAGGACAACAAGCTCTCGAGGTTTGTCGCGATCAAGGTGCTGAAGCAGGAATATGCGGAGAATGCAAACTTTGTGACAAAGTTTCATGCGGAAGCGCAGGCGGCAGCGGGACTTATACACTCCAATATCGTAGGAGTCTATGATGTCGGAGAGGATCAGGGACTGCAGTACATCGTGATGGAGCTTGTCGAGGGCATCACGTTAAAGCATTATATCGAAAAGAAGCTCAGACTTTCGGTCAAGGAGTCTATAAGCATAGCCATACAGATGGCACAGGGGTTGGAGTGTGCCCACAAGGCCGGGATCATACACAGAGACGTCAAGCCGCAGAACGTTATCATATCAAAGGACGGCAAGGTAAAGGTCACTGACTTTGGCATAGCAAAGGCGGCAACGAGTGAGACTATCACGTCCAATGTGATGGGATCGGTACACTATACTTCGCCTGAGCAGGCACGCGGCGGATATTCCGACGAAAAGAGCGATATCTATTCTCTCGGAGTGGTACTCTTTGAGATGCTGACCGGAAGAGTGCCTTTCGACGGTGATACCACGGTGAATATCGCCATACAGCATATACAGGATGCCATGCCGAGCCCGAGAGAGTTTGTGGGTGACATACCTGTCAGTATCGAGCAGATCATATTCAAATGCACAGAGAAGAATTCAGACCGCAGATATACCTCGATGTCCGAGGTCATAGCCGATCTGAAGCAGTCTCTGCTCACTCCGGATGATAATTTCATAAAGCGTATCCCTTCCGGCGGAAACGGCGGTGCCACCAGGATGGTATCCGAGGAGGACATCATGTCGATAAAGAGCCGTACAGGGTCTATAGATGTGGATGAGTCTCTCATTTCGGCATATAACAGGAATAAAGACAGACAGTCGGAGGAAGGCACCGGCAGACCCAGAAGACGCAGGAGTGAGGGAGACGGGTCTGCGGACAGGAGAGAAAGAGGGCGGGATGAGGCAAGAGCGGGACGCCGCAAGGATGCAAGACCCGGAAAGAGGTCGGAGGAGACATCCGATACAGAAGCCTTTGAAGAGGATGAATTAAGGCGCAAGAGGAGAGAGGCGATCAGGAGACGCAGAGAGCAGGAGATGGGTGCAGGAGAAGAGCGTGGCAGATCGCAGAGGACCCAGAGCCGCAGCTCAGGTCGTCCTTCACAGAGCGGTACCTCAAGGAGACGGAGGGAGCAGGAAAGGTCATCCTCGCGTGCCGCACGGTACAGGCAGGAGGATGACATGGACGAAAGGATGTCCATGATAATGAGGATCATAGCGGTGATCGTAGGCATCATCATCCTGATACTCATAGTATTTATAGCAAGAAAGGTAATGGATGTAGGCGAAAGCTCATTATCGGAGAATTCGGTCGTGCCTCAGAATAAGGCACTGCAGGATGTAAGAGGTCAGAGCTTTGAGTCCGCCAAGGCTGCGCTTGAGGCGGAGGGATATGTGGTACAGTCGAGAAATGAGGCTTCGGACAGCGTAGCCTCGGGTAAGGTCATTGGTACGGAGCCCGCGGCCGGAAGTATGGTGCCTTCAGGCTACACTATTACGCTTGTAGTAAGCTCAGGGAGCGGCAACATATCTGTGCCGGGTGTTGTAAATGTATCGGCAGCAGAGGCTAAAGTGGTACTGGAAAATCTCGGGCTTGTCATGTCACTCACACAGGGGACATCCGATACCGTGCCGTCAGGATCCGTGATCTCACAGAGTCCGGAAGCCGGATCAATGGTAGCACCCGGATCTACGGTAAATGTCGTGATCAGCACCGGAGCAGGTGAAGGTGGAAGCAGAATCAGAGTTCCAGAGCAGCACCGATGATGAATCTTCGAAGACTCTGGCAGAGGTAAACAGCCAGGTCCTGCATCTCTCTGAGGAGGATGCCGAGAAGTATCCGGCTCTTGCAAAGACTCTGGAAGAGATCAGCACCAAGGAAAATGACGAGATCAA
>CAJOME010000052.1 GCA_905235585.1 uncultured Lachnospiraceae bacterium
GTAGATATTCTGTTCGCGGCTGCCATGGTCGGCGGAGTCGGACTGTTCGTAGGGATATTCTTAAGCATAGCCGGTAAGAGGTTCGCCGTAGAGGTGGATGAGAGAGAGGCTGCCGTCATGGAGGCTCTGCCCGGAGCAAACTGCGGAGCCTGCGGTTATTCGGGATGTGCGGCACTCGCGGCCGCTATAGTAAAGGGAGAGGCGCCGGTGAATGCCTGCGTAGTGGGCCAGGCTCCGGTAGCGGAGGCTGTGGCGGACATAATGGGCGGCGAGGCCGATGCGGATGCCGTAAAGATGGTCGCCTTTGTCCACTGTATAGGTGACTGTGAAAACACCACGGAAAAGTACGATCACTCCGGCGGTGAGAAAAGCTGCTCGGTCATATCGTTTTCTCCGGGCAAAGGTCCAAAGTCATGCGCGTATGGCTGCATGGGCTATGGCGACTGCGTTAATGTCTGCGAATACGGGGCTATCAGCATAGTGAATGGTATAGCAAAGGTAGATCCTGAGAAATGCGTGGACTGTAAAAAGTGTATAAAAACCTGCCCTAAAAAAGTGATATCCGAGGTGCCATACGACAAGGCTGTCGCCATAGGCTGCGTGAGTCTTGATAAAGGCAAACCGGTGATAGATGCCTGTAAGCTCGGCTGCATAGCCTGTACCAAGTGTGTGCAGACCTGCCCGAAGCAGGCGATAGAGATGCAGGGCAATATACCTGTGATCGATTATGATAAATGCGTGAAATGCGGACTGTGTAAAAAGAACTGTCCGAGGAAGTGCATTGTCTAAAATACTTTCAGCTATGATGATACTTGCCGCAGCCGGTATACTGCTTACCGGATGCGGCAGTTTTGATGTTAAGGATCCGTCTGCTTCGGACACACGCCTTTATTTTGATACGACAGTTAGTATCAGCATATATGATGACAGAGCAGAGGAGCTGCTTGAGGACTGCTTTTCGATCTGTGATGAGCTGGAAAGGACATTGTCTGCGCAGGATGAAGACAGTGAGCTGTATCGCGTAAATCACAGAGCCTCCGCAGAGACCGTTATTTCCGATGCCCTTTCTGACTGCGTAGCAATGGGACTCGAGGCCGGAGAGCTGAGTGACGGAGAGTTTGATATCACCATACTGCCCGTATCCGAGCTGTGGGATTTCAGCTCGGGACAGGGGTATGCACCGGAAGCAGACGAGATAGCGAAGGCGATGGAAGGAGTGGATGCGTCTGCTGTTTACCTTGACGGTAACCGGATCACGATATCTAATGCTGAGGCAATGATAGATCTTGGTGCCATCGCCAAAGGGTACATTTCCGGAAGGATAAAAGACTATCTTAAGGAAAAAGGATGTAAAGGTGCTGTCATAAATCTCGGGGGAAATGTGAGTACTCTCGGGAGTAAAAAGGAAAAGCCCTTTAAGGTGGGGATACAAAAGCCATTTACTGACAGGGGAGAAACGATCGCCACGGTAAATATCAATGAGGGATGCGTGATCTCCTCCGGCACATATGAGAGATACTTCATAGACTGGAACGAAAAGCTGTATCACCATATACTGTCAGCGAAAACAGGATATCCTTGTGACACCGGGCTTACAGAGGTGACGGTGATAGGTGATGATGATATGCTCTGTGATACTCTTTCCACGGTCTTCATGCTGACCGGAAAAGAAAAGGCGGAGCAGATAGTCAGAGACCGGGAGTATGATATGAAGCTGGTATTTGTAGATAATGAAGGCAATGCGGTACTTTTTGATCCCGGAACCGGCGAGAAGGAAATAGCTGAAGGAGAGGTAATAGACCTTACGTAGTACATGAAGAAGGGAACCATGGATAAAGGCATAAGGAAACCGGATGTCGCGGTCATTGTGATAATAGCTGTCGCAGCGGCAGCCTTATCTGCCTTTTTTGCGATGTACGACACGTATCAATCTGAGGCAGATGAAAATCCCGATAGACGGCTCATCATTACAAAAGATGGCGAGATCACAGGAAGCTACGCGCTGGATGAAGACATGATCATAAATATCGGGGAAACAAACGTGTGTGAGATAAAGGACGGTCATGCTTATATGAAGTCAGCGGACTGTCCGGATCAAAGCTGTGTAAGATCTCATCCGATATCCGATACGGGAGAGAACATAGTGTGTCTGCCAAACAAGGTGATACTTAAGATAGAAACAGATAACGTTCCGGCTGAAGATATGCCGGATGCGGTCACGTATTAAGGGCTGGTATAGCGTATTAAATAACCGGATCAAATGCTTGTGCTTATCTGATAGCACATGCCGAAAAAACCTCGGCGTGTCTCCGTTTCACTATTCAGATTATTCCGTCACTGATCCTCACGGAAGAGAGCCTCCTGATCAGGATCAGGTCTATTGCGCCTATGATGATACCGGTGATATCTCCGGCTATGAGAAGGACAGGCAGATATCTCACGATGACAGGGCCGGCTGCAACAATGGCAGCGGCGATCTGACCGGTGTTGAAAAGCGCGGCTCCGGCAGCGCTTACGCCTATCACGGAAAAGTATGACTTCTTCTTCATTTGAGCCATGACCGGGAGTGAAAACAGCGCTCCGGTGAGACTGTACAATATGCCGAATACACTGCCGAAGAGCAGACCTGAGATCAGTATGCGTACAAGAGATACGGCAAGAGCCGGACGGAAGCCGTATCTGTAAAGCACAAAGACAGTCACGATATTCGCGAGGCCGAGCTTTACCCCCGGCACCGGGAAGCGCACGGGTATCAGATATTCCACGTACCCCATTATCACGGCAAGTGCTGTCAGCATCCCAAGATATGCGGTTTTCTTAGCCGTACTCATTTCCATTTCATTAAAAGTATACCATATACGTAAGAGCGCTAATATTATGCACCTGCCAGTGTATATGATATAATATAACAAACAAAAGGAGGTAAGGATATGTCAATCTTGGTAACAGGCGGTGCAGGGTACATAGGTACACATACGGTGGTAGAGCTTTTGAACGGTGGTTATGATGTAGTTGTCATGGACAATTTTTCAAATTCATCCCCCAAGGCGATAGAGGCAGTAGAGAAGCTGACAGGGAAAAAAGTAAAATGCTATGAAGCGGATATAAATAACAGAGACGATCTGGAAAAGATCATGAGCGAGAATCCCGATATCCGGGAGTGCATCAACTTCGCTTCGCTCAAGGCAGTCGGAGAGTCCGTCGAGAAGCCATGGGAATACTATCACAATAATATAGGCGGTACTCTTACTCTGCTTGACGTGCTGAGAAAGCATGGTGCGAAGAATTTTGTTTTCTCTTCTTCCGCAACAGTGTACGGAGATCCGGAGACGGTGCCGATCACTGAGGACTGTCCCAAGGGCACCTGTACCAATCCGTACGGATGGACGAAATGGATGCTGGAGCAGATCCTTGTCGATATGCAGAAAGCCGATCCCGAGTGGAACATGGTCATACTCAGATATTTCAATCCGATAGGAGCCCATGCTTCGGGCGAAATAGGAGAGAATCCAAACGGCAGACCCAACAATCTGATGCCATACATCACACAGGTCGCAGTAGGCAAGCTTCCCGAGCTCGGCGTATTCGGAGATGATTATGATACACCCGATGGAACAGGTGTAAGAGACTATATCCATGTGGTCGATCTTGCCAAGGCACACGTCAAAGCTATAGATAAGCTGCGTACCAATCCGGGATGCTTCATCTGCAATCTTGGCACGGGCCACGGCTACTCCGTGCTGGATATAGTAAAAACCTTTGAAAAGGTAAATGACATCAAGATACCGTATTCGATAAAGCCCAGAAGGGCAGGGGATATAGCAGAGTGTTACGCAAGTCCCGAAAAGGCAAAAAAAGAACTCGGCTGGGAAGCCGAGAATGGTATAGAAGAGATGTGCCGCGACTCGTGGAACTGGCAGAAAGGGCACCCGAACGGATTTGACTGAGTTCAGCCGTGAGGCTGACTTGCCAGAAAGTCCATCACTTAAAAAAGTGAAGTTAACAGATACATATTACAATGCAGAGGAAAACTATAATTCTGCAAGTACAATATTTCTCAGGCGTCTTGTAAGGGCGTAGGTACCTGTCCCCGTACGCTGTATCGCGATCAGGATCGTGGCGTTTTTCAAAGGGAGATTGGCAAAGTAAGAACCGAGGCTCCCGAGATGTCTTTCGTGTCGATATATTGCCGGATCACGGATACTATCTTTTTTTGCATAAATTCTTTCTCCTTATAATATACAAATAAATAGGTCAATTGCTACGCTCATAGCAAATACCCTCCAATTATATATAAGCCAATTGCTCCGTCGTTTAAGGAAGTTCTACCACAGAATGCTGTAAATACAATAAAAAATCACAAATCAAAAATATGATTTATGAAATATCAATAGTCAATAGTCGGAGGTAAAAATATATGGTAAAATCATACAAAAATCCATGAAAAATCAGCCTAAAAACGTCAAAAAGATAAGACTGGAAATGGGAAATAGGACCCCGGTTCATTAAATAAGCAGGAAAAGATGAGAAGGAGGAAAGAATGGATAAACTGTTGAAGGACAAAAAGGCTATAGCGGTATTCGTACTGCCGGCATTTCTTCTGTTCACATTCATTCTGTTCATACCGATCTGTCAGTCTGTCTATTATTCGTTCTGTGATTACGAAGCCCTGACCAGTCCTAAATTCGTCGGGCTGAAGAATTACAAGAATCTGATGATAGATGAGACCATGTGGACCGCCTTAAAGAATTCTTTGTTCTTTCTTATCTATTCATGCGTGACACAGCTGATCATGGGTCTGATACTTGCGGGACTGCTCACAAACATAAGTAAGGGCAGGAACCTCTTCAAGAATGTTATCTATCTTCCCTGCGTACTTTCATCTGCTGCGCTGGGTCTTTTGTGGATGTTCATATTCAGCCCGAAGCTTGGTATCAACCAGCTGCTCGCACAGTTCGGGATCGAGGGGCCGCTTTGGCTGATGGATATAAAAGGATATATCACTCTTCCAATGTGGGTCATAGCTTTTGTGGCTTTGTGGCAGTATGTGGGTCAGTCGATGATGCTCTATATGGCGCAGATATCGGGGATAAGCAGATCACTATATGAGGCTTCATATATAGACGGATGCAATAAGGTAAAGTCATTCAGATATATCACGCTGCCGCTGATAAAGCCTATGATCGGGACAGCTATGTCTCTCAATGCCATCGGTTCACTGAAGTTCTTTGATCTTATCTTCAACATGACCGGGGGCGGACCGGATCACAAGACAGAGGTGCTTGCCACACATCTGTATACGCAAGGCTTTAAGTATTTCAAATATGGCTATGCCAGTGCCATAGGTATTGTATTGCTGGTGATGTGTCTGCTCATGACCTTCATCATCAACAGGGTTTTCAAGACTGACAATTATGAAATGTAAGAAAGGAGGCAGATGACATGAAACAGAAAAAGGTAAGCGTGCTTCAGATCCTTATTTATATATTCCTTTGTGCGATGGTTGTCATTTATCTGGCTCCGCTGCTCTGGGTGTTCTCGGTGTCGTTTAAGACAAATGCGGAGATCTTTACCAATCCCTTCGGACTGCCGCAGAGTGTTTTCTTTGACAACTATATGTTCGCATGGGTCGCGGGCAGGCTCGGCACAGCGATGGTCAATTCGCTCATCGTTTGCGTGGTCACACTGCTGCTCAGTATGTTTCTGGGTTCGACAGTATCCTTTGCGATAGGCAGGATGAAGTGGAAGCTGTCAGGCTTCGTGATGATCTATTTCATGATGGGTATGATGATACCTGTACACTGTGTACTGATACCGCTTTTCACCAGATTTGCAAAGATCGGACTCTCCAACAATCTGTGGGGATTGATACTTCCTTATCTGACATTTTCGCTTCCGACCACTATATTCATCATGACGGGTTTTTTCAAGAGCCTCCCCAATGAGCTCCTGGAGTCAGCCTGCATAGACGGATGCTCGATTTACCAGATATTCGGACGTATCTGTCTGCCGCTGTCAAAGACGGGACTCTTCGTGACGGGTCTTATGACATTTGTGGCAAACTGGAACGAGCTACTGCTCGCCATGGCCTTCATATCGGATGACAATAGAAAGACCTTGCCTGTATCGCTGTCCAGATTTGTCGGTCAGTACAACACAAATTATTCACAGATGTTTGCAGCCATCATAATTGCGATCGTACCAACTGTCATCGTGTACTGCACATTCAGTAACCAGATAGTAGATGGTCTGACCACAGGCGCTGTCAAGGGATAGGAGGAAGGATGATCTTTTTCATGCTGTGTCCGCATCCATCCCACCGGTGCGGATACATTTTTTTGTAGGCGTAGCCGAATCAAGTAGGGGGATTTATTCCCTGCTCTATCGACCTTCTGTCGTAAAAAGGATTTGTAAATAAAGCCGCTTGACCTTATAATTAAAACATTATGAGTGAATATAACGAATACAACAATTACAATGGTAACGGCAGCGACTCAGGAGGGGATCAGGGAGGCTCGAACGGGTATAACAGAGGCTCCGGCGGAAACGGTGGAGGAAAAGGTTCCGGAGGAGGATCGGGCAAGGATCCACGTACCAGACAGACCATATATGTGCTCATCATAGCGACACTTTTTACCATACTCGGTATGAGCTTCATGACCAAGGCACTGACGCAGTCGACTACGCAGGAAATACCCTACAGTCAGTTTCTGAACATGCTTTCCGCAAATAAGGTAGCAGAGGTCGAGATCACCGCGGATCAGATAAATATCATCCCGAAGGGCGAGGATGGGAATGCCCTGCTCCTTATGACATATTACACAGGGATAATGAACGACCCGTTCCTGGTAGAGAGGCTGGAGGAGGCAGGTGTAAAGTACACTCACGAGATCCCGGACAGATCCGGAGCCATCATATCCGCGATATTAAATTTCGGACTGCCGCTGATCCTTGTATGGGGTCTGCTTTCCTTATTCATGAGGCGAATGGGTGGAAGCGGCGGAGGCATACTGGGTGTCGGCAAGAGCGCATCCAAGGCCTATGTCACCAAGGATACGGGCGTCACCTTCAAGGATGTCGCAGGACAGGAAGAGGCAAAAGAGAGCCTGCAGGAGATGGTGGATTTCCTGCACAATCCTCAGAAATACTCACAGATAGGAGCGAGGCTGCCTAAGGGAGCACTTCTTGTCGGACCTCCCGGCACAGGCAAGACCCTGCTCGCCAGAGCTGTCGCCGGAGAGGCGCACGTGCCCTTCTATTCTCTTGCCGGATCGGACTTTGTGGAGATGTTTGTCGGCGTGGGGGCATCAAGAGTAAGGGATCTTTTCAGTGATGCCGAAAAGAACGCACCGTGTATTATCTTCATCGATGAGATAGATGCTATAGGAAAGAGCCGTGATTCCAGATACGGCGGTGGAAATGACGAGCGAGAGCAGACTCTCAACCAGTTGCTTTCCGAAATGGACGGATTTGATTCTTCAAAAGGAATACTTGTGCTCGGAGCTACGAACAGACCCGAGACTCTTGACAAGGCACTTTTAAGACCCGGCAGATTTGACAGAAGGGTCATCGTGGACAAGCCTGATCTGAAGGGACGTATAGATACCCTCAAGGTTCATGCCAGAGATGTAAAGCTCGATGAGTCGGTAGACTTCGAGGCGATCGCTCTGGCTACATCGGGAGCGGTAGGCTCCGACCTTGCCAACATGGTAAATGAAGCGGCAATAAACGCAGTTAAGTCAGGCAGACAGTTTGTCAACCAAAAGGATCTGATGGATTCGGTCGAGGTGGTTCTTGTAGGCAAGGAGAAGAAAGACCGTATCATGAGCAAGGAAGAGAGGAGGATCGTATCTTACCATGAGATAGGTCATGCTTTGGTTTCCGCTCTTCAGAAAAACTCAGAGCCGGTTCAGAAGATCACCATAGTACCCCGTACCATGGGCGCATTGGGCTATGTCATGAATGTGCCCGAAGAAGAAAAGTATCTCAATACGGAAGCCGAGCTGCATGCGCTGCTTGTAGAGACGCTCGGAGGCAGAGCTGCCGAGGAGATAGTATTTGACACCGTGACAACCGGTGCGCAAAACGATATAGAGAAGGCCACCAAGATAGCCCGTTCCATGGTCACGCAGTACGGCATGAGCAAGAAGTTCGGTCTGATGGGACTGGAGACAGTACAGGATCAGTATCTTGAGGGCAGGACAGTGATGAACTGCTCTGACGAGACTGCGGCCGCAGTAGATGAAGAAGTAATGAAGATCCTGAAGGAAGCCTACAAGGAGGCAAAGTCCCTGCTTAAAGAAAACCGTGCGCTGCTTGATAAGCTGGCAAAGTTCCTTATAGAGAAGGAGACTATCACCGGCAAGGAGTTCATGGATATATACAGGAAAGAAAAGGGACTCAGTGAAGAGGAGACCTCAGGTAAGGGCAGGGAGAGGATCGCTTTAAAAGGGAGAAAGGGCTCCAAAGCAGATAAAAAGGAAAAGCCTGAGCCCAGATTTGAAGCGGAGGTAAACGATGATACGCCTGTAAGCGCTGATTCCGGACCGGAGCAGGTAAGCTATACCGCACAGGCACAGTCCGGGACATTTAAGGCAGTACAGTCGGAATTCAATAAGGGGGCAGAGACAGGCAACGGACAGTCTGAGGATGCCGGAAAAGAAACAGAAGGTAACACATCGTATGAACGTAGCGGATATGACAGTATGGGAGCTGTAGTACGGGGAAGGAAAAATGAGCAGTAAATTTCAGGCGCATCCTAATGTAGATATACATATGGAGCCGTTGGATGTCATAAACGGTTTTGAGGTCAGACCGGGTTTTTATGGTATGAACGGGGCAACTGCGATCCCTACCGGTGTGAATTTTACGATATATTCCAATCAGGCGACATCGGTAGAGCTGCTGCTCTTTCATTCCCAGGAAATGGAGCCGTACGGGGTCATCAGATTTCCGGAGAACTATAAAATAGGTCATGTATATTCGATGATCGTATTTGACCTTGATATAGAGGATCTGGAATACGCCTATAGGATAGACGGTCCCAATGACCCTGCAAAGGGGTTAATATTTGACAAGAGCAAGGTGATCCTGGATCCCTATGCGAAGGCTGTCACCGGGCAGGCCGATTGGGGCACACCCACCGACTATATCTATCATGCCAGGGTAGTAAGGGATAATTTTGACTGGGGCAACTGCAAGCAGCCGCTTACTCCCACTGAAGATCTCATCATATATGAAATGCATGTGCGCGGATTCACGAGAGACAAATCCAGCGGTGTGAAGCATCCGGGTACCTTTGACGCGATCAAGGAGAAGATACCGTATCTTAAGGAGCTTGGAGTGACTGCCATAGAGCTGATGCCGATATTTGAGTTTGACGAGATGCTGTCGCACAGGGATTTTCACGGACGGGGTCTGATGGATTACTGGGGATACAATACGGTCTGTTTTTTTGCCCCCAATACCAGCTATGCTTCCACAAGAGAGCACAACCACGAGGGTGATGAGCTCAAATCGATGATAAAGGAGCTAAATGAGAACGGCATAGAGGTCTTTCTTGACGTGGTCTTCAATCATACTGCGGAGGGAAATGAGAACGGTCCGTTCTTTTCATTTAAGGGTCTGGACAACAATATTTACTATATGCTCACGCCCGAGGGATATTACTACAACTTTTCGGGCTGTGGCAATACTCTAAACTGCAATCACCCTATAGTACAGCAGATGATAATCGAATGTCTCAGATACTGGGTGACAAACTACAGGGTCGATGGTTTCAGATTTGATCTTGCGACCATACTTGGGCGAAATGAGGACGGTTCTCCCATGAGCAAGCCGCCTCTGCTGCAGTCACTTGCCTTTGATCCGATACTCGGAAAGGTAAAGCTCATAGCGGAGGCATGGGATGCCGGCGGTATGTATCAGGTGGGCTCGTTCCCTTCATGGAACCGCTGGATGGAGTGGAATGGCAGATACAGAGATGATATGCGGGCTTTCTTAAAGGGAGACTGTGGCAAGGCGGGCGCAGCGGCAAGCCGTATCACCGGTTCACCGGATCTCTATGACCCGGAAGTGAGGGGCTTTAATGCGTCTGTCAATTTTCTGGATTGTCATGACGGTTTTACACTCCACGATCTTTATACCTACAATGAAAAGCATAATGAAGACAATGACTGGGGCGGAACAGATGGTGACGATCACAATCTTTCATGGAACTGCGGCATAGAGGGAGAAACCACCGATAAGGAGGTGCGTACTCTAAGGGACAGGATGATAAAGAATGCCTTTGCCTGTCTCATGATGAGCAGAGGGGCACCGATGTTCTTTATGGGAGACGAATTTGGCAACTCACAGGGCGGCAACAATAATGCCTACTGTCAGGACAACAATATATCATGGCTGAATTGGGGCGATCTTAAGACAAATAAAAGGCTCTTTGAGTTTTTTAAGTTCATGATAAAGTTTCGCAAAGAGCATCCGACCATAAGGAAGCATCTCGAGCCGTCAAAGATAGGATTTCCGGAGGTATCATGTCACGGGGCGAGACCATGGGAGCCGGACTATGGGGAAGACAGCCACTATATGGGCATCATGTTTGCCGGATCGGAGAACAGAAAAAAAGCAGATGACATAGTGTATGTTGCCATAAATACCTATTGGGAGGATGTGAATATCACGCTTCCCGAGCTTCCTATGGACAGACACTGGCACATAGTGGTAAATACCTACGACAAGGACCCTGTATACAAAAGCAGCCGTGAAGTATCAGGGGAGGTAAGGATGTATCCGAGATCGGTACGGATCTTTACTGTGGCGTGACAGCTTTTTTGTCATATCGCGCGTATATCGTACAGCAGTAGATTAAAGTGCAAAAGGAGATACGGGTTGGCTGATATAGTCATAATGAAAGAGATACACGGCAGAAATGAAGAGTACGCCGAAAACAATCGAAAGAAGCTATCAGAGGATCATGTGCTGATGGTAAACATCATGGGTGCGCCGGGAGCCGGCAAGACTACCTTTCTTAAGGCTCTGTGCGGAGAGCTGAAGAAAAGGGGCATCACCTCAGGCGTGATAGAGGGTGACCTCTACTCGACGATAGACACCGATGATTTTATAAACGAAGGCTACAGATCACTCCAGATCAACACCGAGGGAGAATGTCATATAGATGCTAATGTGGTAAGACAGGGCTATGACAGGCTCGGCATCACCGACGGTGTGGTGTTTGTAGAGAACGTCGGCAATCTGATCTGCCCGGCAGAATTTGATCTCGGAGAGGGGCTGCGGATAATCACCGCCTCCACACCGGAGGGAGATGACAAGCCGTACAAGTATGTACCCATGTATTCGTATGTGGATGCGGTGGTACTTACGAAATGTGACCTGAAAGAAGCAGTCGGCTTTGACACGGAGTATTTTACGAAGGGGCTGCGTGCCCAGAATGATGCCCCCATATATGAGACCTATGTGAAGGGAAGCGATGTGTCAGGCATAGGAGAGGTAGCGGATCTTATAGAAAAAAAATACAAGGAAATCTGACCTTTGGAAGATTGGGAGTTCTTTCTTCGAAAAGCCATATTTACTGATTTCCTGAGAGACAGACATCAGGATGCTCAGGAGAAGATGAGCGAACTGATACTCAGGAAGAATGGGGGTAAGCTGTACCGTTATCGTCCGCTGGATGACGCAGAGGTAGAGCTTATTCGTAGTGGAAATATATACTTCTGCAGAGCCGTCCGTTTCGAGGGAGCCGGAGATGTAGTCATGAGATTCAAGAGCTATCTGTCCTGCTTCACCGATGACCTGAAGAGCGAGGCAATGTGGTACAAGTATGCCGATCAGGGAGCCGGAATGTGCCTGGAGTACAACTTTGAGGACATGCAGAAATTTGCCGAAGCAAATAAGCTTGTGCTTCTTCCCGTGATATATGATGACGAAGAGCATGAGGAGCTGACCGGTATGGTGGGGAATGTGCTGTCCATGATGACGAAAAGTACGGATGAGGCAGCGGAGTTTGAATGGAGACTCTGGAAGTATGACAAAGCGAGCCATGATATAGGCAAGGTACTGTCAGGGGTGTTGCCGAAACGTATCCATGTGGGAGACATGGCAAGCCTTGATACCGGCACATGCAGAGAGCTGGAGAGCATCTGCAATGAAAGAAATATTGAAATGGTTATAAAAGAGAGGAGTCTTTTCTGAGATGGAGGAAAAGAGAGATATAACACTTCTTATCATGGCGGCAGGCATGGGCAGCCGCTACGGAGGGCTGAAACAGATAGATCATGTGGATGAAGAAGGAGATAAGATCATAGATTTTTCAATATATGATGCTCTGAAATCCGGCTTCACCAAGGTGGTGTTTGTCATAAAGGAGGAGAACCTTCAGGTCTTCCGTGATGAGATAGGTGACAGACTGGCAGGACATATCAAGGTGGAGTATGCTTTCCAGAAGCTGTCCGATATACCGGACGGATATACTGTACCTGAGGGGAGAGAGAAGCCCTGGGGGACTGCACACGCGGTACTTGCTGCAAGAGATTTCATAGACGGACCCTTCGCCGTGATAAATGCGGATGACTTTTACGGACAGGATGCTTTTGCCGGGGCGTACACGTTTCTTTCTTCTGCGGCAAAAGGGCACTATGCGATGGTAGGATATGAGCTG